>NZ_JBCNNS010000032.1:0-41364 GCF_039594335.1 Raoultella sp. | reverse complement strand
TCTCCGCAGTGCAATTTTGTCGCCTCGATCAAATCCTCGACATTTAATTTGTTTTTTTGCGTTTGGCCACTGCGGTTTGTCCGTCAATGCTGCTATCTTCCCTCTCAAGACAATCCTGCAACTTTATGTTAACAAATTTAACACTGTTTCCAGCACGTACTGAGAAGATGGCATAAAACCTGCAGGATGAGTCGGCTACACACATAACGAAACAACGCACCATATAACAACATCACGACACTTAAGGGTATTGTATGAAGAAGACGATCCTGGCCCTCTCTTTAATCATGGGAATCAGCAGTGCTTCCAGCGTTTTTGCCGCGCTTCCGCAAAGCATTCGCATCGGTACTGATCCCACCTACGCGCCTTTCTCCTCGAAGGACGCGAAAGGGGATTTCGTTGGTTTTGATATTGATTTGGGCAACGAGTTGTGTTCGCGTATCAAAGTAAAATGTACCTGGGTGGGGAGTGACTTTGATTCATTGATTCCCTCGCTGAAGGCGAAGAAAATTGACGCTATTATCTCTTCCTTATCGATTACTGAAAAACGTCAGCAGGAGATTGCCTTCTCTGACAAGCTGTATGCCGCTGACTCCCGTCTGATTGCGCCAAAAGGCTCTTCTATCCAGCCGACGCTGGAATCCCTGAAGGGCAAACATGTCGGGGTACTGCAAGGGTCAACTCAGGAATCGTACGGCAATGATCGCTGGCGTGGTCATGGCGTGGATGTCATTGCCTACCAGAACCAGGATCTGATCTATTCCGACCTTGCTGCCGGCCGACTTGACGCTGCTCTGCAGGATGAAGTCGCCGCCAGCGAAGGTTTCCTCAAACAACCTGCTGGTAAAGATTTCGCCTTTGCCGGCCCCTCTGTTAAAGATAAAAAATACTTCGGCGATGGTACCGGCATTGGCCTGCGTAAAACCGATGGCGAGCTGAAAGCCGCTTTCGACAAAGCGTTCGCTGAGATGCGTAAAGACGGGACCTACGACAAAATGGCGAAGAAATACTTCGACTTTAACATCTACGGTGACTAAGCACGCCGCTGGCCCGGGAAACCGGGCCTGATAGATTCCGCACGCCCTTTATTGCACTATATTGGTGCAAAACCACCTGTTGTGTCCTGATTTGGTGCATAAAAGGCGATTTAATTGGGCGCTTAATGCATAGTTAAGCGTTTATGGTGCGAAATAATTAGCTTCCCGGCGCAGAATGCTTTGCCTTACCGGGGCGAATAATGGCACGATAACTGCTGTAATAAACTCGTTAGAATGACAGTCTGTTGAGGATAGTTATGAAAAAACTGGCGTTGTCTCTTTCTTTAGCGCTGGCCCTTTCCAGTGTTAGCACGGTATTCGCAGCCATTCCGCAAAAACTACGTATCGGCACCGATCCAACTTATGCCCCGTTCGAATCGAAAAATGCCCAGGGTCAGTTGATTGGTTTTGACATTGATTTGGCAAAAGAGTTGTGTAAGCGTATCAATACGCAATGTACCTTCGTTGAAAACCCGCTGGATGCGCTGATCCCCTCTTTAAAAGCGAAGAAAATCGATGCGATTATGTCTTCGTTATCCATTACCGAAAAACGTCAGCAGGAAATTGCTTTCACCGACAAACTTTACGCTGCGGATTCCCGTCTGGTCGTGAAAAAAGGCAGTGATATCACGCCGGATCTCGCCAGACTGAAAGGCAAGCGTGTCGGTGTGCTTCAGGGGACAACCCAGGAGACCTACGGTAATGAGCACTGGGCACCGAAAGGCATTGAAATTGTCTCCTATCAAGGCCAGGACAATATCTATGCTGACCTGACCGCCGGGCGTATCGACGCGGCGTTCCAGGATGAAGTGGCCGCGAGCGAAGGCTTCCTCAAGCAGCCTGTTGGCAAAGATTACCAGTTTGGCGGTCCGTCGATTAAGGATGAAAAACTGTTTGGCGTCGGCACCGGCATGGGCCTGCGTAAAGAGGACAACGAGCTGCGCGAGGCGTTAAATAAAGCCTTCGCGGATATGCGCAAAGATGGCACCTACGACAAGCTGGCAAAAAAATATTTCGATTTTAACGTGTACGGTGACTAAGCATCATACGTACCCCATCGCGCGCATGTTGGCGCGTGATGGTCGATGACAGACAGGGCAGACAGCATGCTGTACGGGTTTTCACATGTTATTTTACAGGGCGCTCTCGTCACACTGGAGCTGGCTCTTAGTTCGGTCGTGCTGGCGGTCCTCATTGGTCTGGCGGGTGCCGGAGCAAAGTTATCGAGCAATCGACCGCTGGCGCTGGTATTTGAAGGCTACACCACGTTAATTCGTGGTGTTCCCGATTTGGTGCTGATGCTGCTGATTTTCTACGGTCTGCAGATTGCGCTGAATATCCTCACCGATGCACTGGGATTATCACAATTTGATATCGACCCGATGATCGCGGGGATTATTACGTTGGGCTTTATCTACGGCGCCTATTTTACTGAAACCTTCCGCGGCGCTTTCATGGCGGTTCCGAAAGGACATATCGAAGCGGCGACCGCTTTTGGTTTCAGCAACGGGCAGACCTTCCGGCGGATCCTCTTTCCGGCAATGATGCGCTATGCATTACCGGGAATTGGCAACAACTGGCAGGTTATCCTCAAGGCAACGGCGCTGGTCTCTCTGCTGGGACTGGAAGATGTAGTCAAAGCCACTCAGTTGGCAGGAAAAAGTACCTGGCAGCCATTCTATTTTGCGATCGTCTGCGGTCTGGTTTATCTCGTGTTTACCACCGTTTCCAATGGTGTACTGCTGCTGCTTGAACGCCGTTATTCCGTGGGCGTGAAGAGGGCTGACCTGTGATTGAGATTATTCAGGAGTACTGGAAATCCCTGCTGTGGACCGACGGCTATCGCTTTACCGGGGTGGCTATCACGCTGTGGCTGCTGATCTCCTCCGTGGTGATGGGCGGTATACTGGCGGTATTTCTCGCTATCGGGCGTGTCTCTTCTAATAAATATATTCAGTTTCCGATCTGGCTGTTTACCTATGTGTTCCGCGGTACGCCGCTGTACGTGCAGCTGCTGGTGTTTTACTCCGGGATGTATACCCTGGAAATCGTTAAAGGCACCGAGCTACTGAACGCCTTTTTCCGCAGCGGACTCAACTGTACGGTGCTGGCATTAACGTTGAATACCTGCGCCTATACCACGGAGATTTTTGCCGGGGCAATCCGTTCCGTTCCTCCTGGGGAAATTGAAGCGGCGCGGGCCTATGGTTTCTCATCGGTCAAAATGTATCGCTGCATTATTTTGCCGTCTGCGCTGCGTATCGCGCTGCCAGCGTACAGCAACGAAGTGATTCTGATGCTGCATTCCACCGCGCTGGCCTTTACCGCCACCGTGCCGGATCTCCTGAAAATCGCCAGAGATATTAACTCGGCGACCTATCAGCCGTTTACCGCTTTCGGGATTGCTGCGGTGCTCTATTTAATTATTTCGTATGTGCTGATTAGCTTGTTCCGCAAAGCGGAAAAGCGTTGGTTGCAGCATATAAAACCTTCTTCGACGCATTGAGACCGCCATGTCCGACAATAAATTAAATGTTATCGATCTCCATAAACGTTACGGCGAGCATGAGGTGCTGAAAGGCGTCTCGTTACGAGCGCAAGCCGGGGACGTTATCAGCATTATCGGTTCATCGGGTTCCGGTAAAAGTACCTTTTTGCGCTGCATTAACTTCCTGGAAAAACCCAGCGAAGGCACGATAGTGGTTAACGGACAGAATATTGGGCTGGTTCGCGACAAAGACGGCCAGTTGAAGGTCGCAAATAAAAACCAACTGCGTCTGCTGCGTACGCGCCTGACGATGGTGTTCCAGCATTTCAACCTGTGGAGCCATATGACGGTGCTGGAAAACGTTATGGAGGCGCCGATTCAGGTTCTCGGGATGAGCAAACAGGAAGCGCGCGAGCGGGCGGTGAAATATCTGGCGAAAGTGGGTATCGACGAGCGCCAGCAGATCAAATACCCGGTGCATCTCTCCGGCGGTCAGCAGCAGCGCGTCTCTATTGCGCGTGCGCTGGCGATGGAGCCCGATGTGCTGCTGTTTGATGAACCGACTTCAGCGCTTGACCCTGAACTGGTAGGGGAAGTCCTGCGTATCATGCAGAAGCTGGCGGAAGAGGGGAAAACCATGGTGGTGGTGACCCATGAAATGGGCTTTGCGCGCCATGTTTCTTCGCACGTCATTTTCCTGCATCAGGGCAAGATTGAAGAAGAAGGTCATCCGGATGAGCTGTTCGGCAATCCGAAAAGCCCACGCCTGCAGCAGTTCCTGAAAGGTTCCTTGAAATAAGTTTTGCCGTCTCTCCCGGCGATATGGCTCGCCGGGAGCAGATTACCGCTCCAGTCGATATACCCAGTCATCGTAATCGACGCCGTTCAGGTGGTAGGCTTTTTCCAGCACCTGAATCCGCACAAAACCGTGTTTTTCCAACAGACGAGCCGACCCGATGTTGTCACCCAGTACCCAGGCGTTAATGGCATTGACGCCGAGTTGGCTAAAGCCATAATCACATATCGCCCGCAGCGCTTCACTGGCATACCCCTGACCCTGTGTCTCCGGAATGAGGGCATACCCGACATCGGCTTCGTGCGGGTTTTTACTACTGATGTGCAGACCCATATCACCGATGGCCTTACCCTGTTTATCGCGCAGGACAAATACGCCGGGGTCGGCGCAGCGTGCAGTAAACAGGGTGCGCAGTGCCGGTTCATCGAGCATTTCGCCCATAAAGCGCATCACCTCGCGATCGCGACGCAGGCGGAGGAAAAAAGGCCAGTCGGCTTCCGTAAACGGAGCAAGCAGGAGTCGGGGGGTCGTTAAGGTCATCATTAGCAGGTTGTTCGGTGGATCGTCAGCTCACCTTAACATCAGAAGCTAGCGGATAATATGATCTTATACCGAGGACCATCAGGCGCTCCCGGGAGGCCGGCAACGCTCCCGGGGTGAAAATGCACTGTGTTTACCCGACGATATTTTTTAGCGCTTCTTCCAGATCGTACCAGCGGAAGCCAAAACCGGCATCCTCCAGGCGCCGGGGCAGCGCCCGCTGCCCGCCGAGCACCAGTACCGATGACTCTCCCATCAGCAGGCGAATAGCCGTGGCCGGTACGCGGAAAATTGCCGGGCGATTCAGGACATGCCCGAGAGAATGGGCAAACTGTTCATTGCGAACCGGATAAGGGGAAACCATATTGAAAGGCCCGCTGAGATCGTTATCCAGCAACCACAGAATGCCGTTAACCATATCGTCGATATGAATCCAGGCCAGATACTGCCTGCCGTGACCAATAGGGCCGCCGAGACCAAGCCTGAAGAGCGGCATCATTTTGGCCAGGATCCCGCCCGCCGGCGCCAGCACCACCCCGGTGCGCAGCAGGCAGACGCGGGTGCGATCGCTTTGCGCCTCGCAGGCCAGCTGTTCCCAGCGGGCGCAGAGTTTGTGAGTGAATTCATTGTGCGGCGGCTCATCCTCGGTCACCACAACTTCCCCAAGATCGCCGTAAAAGCCTACGGCAGAACCGCTGATCAGCACGGCAGGTGGCGTATCGCTGGCGTTGAACAGGTTGACCAGCTTTTGAGTGATATCCCAGCGGCTATGACACAGGCGCTGCTTTTGCTCTGCCGTCCAGCGCTTGTCGGCGATAGGTTCGCCCGCCAGGTTGATGACGGCATCAATATCATTGAGGTGATGATGACCTTCGAAGCCGCGCCACAAGGTGACGCGGGCATCCAGTCGGGATTGCGCTTTTTCCGGGCTGCGCGTTGATACCGTTACGTGATGCCCAAGCTCCAGCAGCCGGGGGATCAGATGCCGGCCAATTAGACCGGTACCGCCAGTAAGCAGAATCCTCATAGCGCCTCCCAAGAAGCTTAGCGCCGCCAGCTCATGGTCATTGAGACGGAGTCGGCGTAGCGCAGTGCATAAAGTTTATCGATCTCAACTTCAGCATATGTGACCCAGTGATGTTCGCATGCGATATCGAGCACATCCTGAGTTAATTTTTCCAGCAGCGAGAAGCGGTTATTCTCAATATGGCTGATGATACGCTTGGTAATCGTGCGGTAATTCAGCGCATCGTTAATATCTTCACTGTTGCGTGAGCGCTCCGCCGGGTAGTGAATCGCAACATTGACCACCACATCCTGGCGGTTAGCGATTTCTTCTTCTTTGATTCCGATAAAAGTACGTAAGCGTAGATTCTTTATGCGAATAATGGCGTCTGGCTGAGACATGCAAGCTTCCTCCGTGTTGTCATTTCCGCAATCATACATGAAAGCAAGCCATGCGAGCAGGGGGGGATTCGTGTTGTATTTTTATCAGCGTCTGAACGGTGGCCGGGCGCTGACGAATGCGTTCAAACCAGTTATGAATCGCCGGAAAATACGCAAGATCAATACGCTGGCGAGAGTGGGCGCGAATCCACGGACAGCAGGCAATGTCGGCAATACTGTAATATTTGCCACCCAGCCATGGACTGACCTCCAGGCGACGGTTCAGTACGCTGTACAACCGCTGGGTCTCGACCTGATAACGCTCTATGACATAGGGCACTGCCTGCGGCGCACTATGAGTGAAATGGTGATTCTGCCCCAGCATAGGGCCTGATCCGCTGACTTGCCATAACAGCCATTGTAGCGTGGTATGGCGCTGCTGCACTCGCTACTGAGCAGTTTTCCTCATTTTCCGCCAGATAGCGCAGGATTTCCCCGGATTCAAACAGGCCGAGCGGCGCTCCGCCGTCGACGGGGATGTGATCGACGATGACGGGAATTTTATTATTTGGCGAGAGCGCGAGAAACTGCGAGCGAAACTGTTCGCCTTTAGTAATATCGACCCGGATCAGACGGTAGGCCAACTGCGCCTCTTCGAGAAAGAGAATGATTTTTTGGCCGTTAGGGGGCGTAGTAAAGGTCGATTATGCTGCGCATCGATAAAATTCATATCAACGGTGAATTTGTCACCCCGCACGGCAGCGAAACCTTTGCGCTGTTCAACCCGGCAACGGAAGAGGTGATTGGTCTGGCACGGCTGTCGGATGAAGAGGATGCCCGGCGCGCGATTGCCGCAGCAAAAGCAGCCTTTCCTTCCTGGTCACGGACGACGCAACAGCAGCGTCTGGATGTTCTTGAGCGGATGTACCAGGCCGTCCAGGCAAGAGAGGAGGATTTACGCGAGGCGATTGTGACCGAATATGACGCCCCGGCTTCGCGCTCGCAATGGATGGCGGCATGGCCAGCGCAAACCATTAAACAGACGATGGAGACGATGGCGAGCTTCGAATTTGTTGAACCGGCAGGGCGTGCGCAGGTTGTGATGACGCCGGTCGGCGTGGCGGGGTTGATTACGCCGTGGAACAGCGATGCCGGTTTTATCTGTAGCAAGCTGGCGACGGCAATGGCGGCAGGCTGTACGGTGGTGATTAAACCCAGAGAGATGAGCGCCTGGCAGACGCAGATCGTCACCGAAGCGCTGCACGCGGCGCGGATCCCCGCCGGGGTCGTTAACATAGTGACCGGATGGGGCGAAGTGGTCGGGGATATTATTAATCATCACCCCGATATTGCTAAAATTTCTTTCACCGGTTCTACCGCTGTAGGGAAATATATTATCGTCCGCGGTGCGCAAACGCTGAAACGCGTCACGCTGGACTTGGCGGTAAATCACCGACCCTCATTCTGGATGAGGCCGATGTGCAGCAGGCGGTTTCGCTGGCGCTGGCGGCCGGGTTTATGAATAGCGGCCAGGCCTGCATCGCCGGGACGCGAATTCTGGTGCCCGCCGGGCGTCTGGCGGAGTTTGAATAGGCTATTGTGCATGCGATGGCGGACTATATCTCCGGCGACCCGCGTGACGCGCAGACGACGATTGGCCCGATGGTCAGCCGGAAACAGTGGCAACGGGTGCAGGATTATATTCGCCTGGGGCAGCAGGAGGGGGCAAGATTGCTTATCGGCGGTGAAGGGCGGCCGCCGGGAATGGAAAAAGGCTGGTGTGTGAAACCGACCGTATTCAGCGATGTCCACAACCAGATGCGTATTGCGCGAGAAGAGATCTTTGGGCCGGTGCTGGTACTGATTTCCTGGCAGGGTCAGGCGCAAGCCATCGCGATTGCCAACGATACGACCTATGGCCTGAGCGCCCTGGTATTAAGCGGCGATCGGCAGCGTGCTCAGGAGGTTGCGCTGGCGATAGAGTCCGGGCGTGTGCTGGTCAATACCCTTGAACATGAACCGCAGGCGCCGTTCGGTGGTTTCAAGCAATCCGGCCTGGGACGTATGGGGAATGCAGGCTTATCCGGAGTCGAAAACGATGATCATCGGCCAGACGTCAGGGGATGCAAAATCCTCATGGTGCGGAAAGTGACATCCCTTAAAAGACAGGATATGTTGATTTATCGCCCCATAATTTATTGAGGATGCCATGAGCCAGCCTGCCATTACCCTGTGGTCCGATTCGAGTTTTTTCTCGCCGTACGTGATGTCCGTCTACGTTGCCCTGCAGGAAAAAAGCCTGCCATTTGTTCTCAAAACCATCGATCTCGATAGCGGTGAAAATCAGCAGCCTGGCTGGAAAGGCTACACCGTGACCCGTCGCGTGCCGTTGTTGGAAGTGGGGGATTTCGTGCTTAGTGAGTCATCCGCGATTAGCGAGTATCTTGATGAACGTTTCGCACCGCCGGAGTGGGAGCGGCTTTATCCCCACGATCTGCAAAAGCGGGCCCGGGCGCGGCAGGTGCAAGCCTGGCTGCGCAGCGATCTGATGCCCATTCGCGAGGAGCGATCCACCGACGTGGTGTTTGCAGGGCAAAAGAAACCGGAACTTAGCGCCGCGGGCCGCAAAAGCGCGGAAAAATTGTTCGAAACCGCTTCTGAGTTGTTGGCCTACGGCGGTAGTAATCTGTTCGGTGAATGGTCGATTGCCGATACGGACCTCGCCCTGATGATCAACCGGCTGGTGCTCAATGGCGATGCGGTCCCGGAGCCGTTGGTGGACTATGCGACCTTCCAGTGGCAGCGGGCGTCGGTTCAGCGTTTTCTCGCACTGTCAGCCAAACGCGCGAGCTGATTCGCAGCAGCGGTTCCGCTATCATAGGTGCATCGAAATGCGTGGAGACGGAAGAAATGAAGCTGATGTTTGCATCGGATATTCATGGTTCCCTGCCCGCTACTGAACGCGTTCTGGAACGGTTCGCGCAAAGTGGGGCGCAGTGGCTGATTATTCTTGGTGATGTGCTGAACCATGGGCCGCGAAATGCGTTACCTGAAGGCTATGCGCCCGCGGAGGTGGCCGTGAAGCTCAACGGTGTCGCGCAACGCGTGATTGCCGTTCGCGGCAACTGCGACAGTGAAGTCGATCAGATGCTGTTGGATTTCCCCATCACTGCGCCCTGGCAGCAGGTACTGAGCGAACGCACCCGCCTGTTTCTGACCCACGGGCATCTGTTCAGCCCCGAAAAAATGCCGCCTCTCGCCGCTGGCGATGTGCTGGTTTATGGTCATACTCATATTCCGGTGGCGGAGAAGCGCGGCGATATTTTTTTCTTCAATCCCGGCTCGGTCAGTATTCCCAAAGGGGGATTTTCCGCCAGCTATGGCCTCCTGGAAGGGGACCGACTACAGGTTTTGGCACTTGATGATCACCAGGTTATTGCAGAGGTTGCAATTAACCCGTAATTTACCCCCAACCGTAAAGACGCGCCGCGAGAGCGCTTTCAAAAGTAAGGTTTCCTGATGGCGGAACAGAACGATTTGGCAAGCACAGAATGGGTAGACATTGTTAATGAAAACAATGAGGTGATAGCGCAGTCCAGCCGCGAGCAAATGCGCGCGCAGTGCCTGCGTCATCGGGCAACCTATATTGTTGTTCATGATGGGATGGGCAAAATCCTGGTGCAACGTCGTACCGAGACGAAAGATTTCCAGCCGGGCATGCTGGATGCCACCGCCGGCGGTGTGGTGCAGGCCGATGAGCAACTGCTGGATTCGGCTCGCCGGGAAGCGGAGGAAGAGCTGGGGATTGCCGGCGTGCCGTTCGCCGATCATGGTCAATTCTATTACGAAGATAAGCATTGTCGCGTCTGGGGGAGCCTGTTTAGCTGCGTGTCGCACGGTCCTTTTGCCTTGCAGGAAGAGGAAGTGAGCGACGTGTGCTGGCTGACGCCGGAAGAGATTACCGCTCGCTGCGATGAATTCACCCCGGATTCATTAAAAGCGCTGGCGCTGTGGATGACCCGCAACGCCAATAATGACCAGGTAAAAACAGAAAAATCGGAAGACGCTGAATAGCTTTTAGCAGCTATCCCGCAGACATAAACTGGAGACGATCGCTTTTCGATCGCTCCAGTTTCCATCATTAAGCCGTTCAAGCAGTGCCCGCCCGGCCTCAAGGCCTATCTTATGATGCGGTACCGTCATGGTGGTTAATGGCGGCTGACATACCCGGCTCACATCGCTGTTACCAAACCCGACAACGGCCAGATCATCTGGCACTTTGATCCGTCGGCGCTGGCATTCATACAGCACCCCGCAGGCCAGTTCATCTGAAACACAGACCAGGGCGTCCAGTTCCGGCCACGCCAGTAAAAACTCCGGTAGCTGGGAGGCTCCGGTGGAGAAATTTGGCGGCAGGGCGGCGTTTATCACCCTGTTGGGGGACAGATGATGGCGCAGCATCGCTTTGTACCACCCTTGCAGGTGCTGCTGAAAAATCCATTGCTCCTGGTTGGCACACAGCAGGCCGATATTCTGATAGCCGCGCTTAATGACCATTTCAGTGAGTTCAAACATGGCGGCAACATTATCGATGCCGATATTCATATCTATCGGGTCGGTGCGCATCGCTCCCATTTCCATGACGGGAATCGAGGCGTTCTTCAGCCAGTGGCGTACAGTATCGCTGTGCTCGACGCTCAGCAGAATCGCCGCGGCGATATTGGAGGCTAACAGCGTTTCCAGCAGCTTTTCTTCCTGCTCCAGACGGTGCTGCGATTCTGCGAGCATAATCTGGTATCCGGCTGGCTGTAGCACCTGCTGCAGGCCGGCGAACATGGCCGAACATCCCGCCTCGGCAAGATTAGGCACCACCATCGCGATGGTCCAGGACGAAGCGGATGCCAGCGCACTGGCGGCAAGATTGGGCATATATCCCAGCTCCTGCACTGCGGCTTCGATTTTTTCACGCAGTTTATCGGAAACCTGTTCAGGGGTGCGTAATGCGCGTGAAACGGTCATGGTGCCCACGCCGGCAAGCTGGGCAACGTCGGCGAGAGTCACTTTACCAGTACTACGCCGTTTTCGGGTTAGAGACATACGAATTCCTGCAGACCAGATGCTTTTACCATCACTTCACCTCTCACGGAGTATACGCCTTAAATCCCTTCTTTTGCTGTGTTTTCATCGGCAAAACCTGAATTGATAGCGCTATCACAATTTTGAATGTTACCTGATGGTAGCGCTATCTTTGTGACGATTATCCCAGTTAACCGCGGACAGCTTGAATAAAGTTTGCTCATCGCCGGTTGACGGATAAGGGGGCAAGGTGCTGGAAAAATGGATCTCAGATGCAACCATAACGTTGCAGAAAAACGTAAGCGACTGGCAGCAGGCTCTGCAACTTTGTGCCAGACCGCTGTTGGCGGCGGGGGTTATCGGCCCTGAATATATCACCGCCATCGTCGAGCAACATGCAAAGCTGGGGCCGTATTATGTCCTGGCTCCTGGCCTGGCAATGCCGCATGCCCGCCCCGAAGAGGGGGCAAAAGGTTTGGGGCTGTCTCTGCTGAAGCTGGAAGAAGGTATCGCGTTTGGCGCTGAAGAGTTTGATCCGGTGGATGTTATCGTTATGCTCGCCGCTGCCGATAAGCATAGCCATATTGAGATGATTTCTGCCCTCGCGGAATTATTTTCCAGTGAGGAAGATATGGAGGAATTACATCAGGCGACAACCCTGGAGGATATTAAAAAAATAATCGCACGTTTCTGATTTAATTTTATAACCTGATTTCACCGCACATTACTCGCGAGCGTAATGCGGGCGTACTCTACTTAAAAAAGGTGATAGTAATGAAAATCATGGCAATTTGTGGCTCTGGACTAGGTAGTAGTTTTATGGTCGAAATGAATATTAAGAAAGTATTGAAAAAACTCAATATTGAGGCCGAAGTTGAGCATGCCGATCTTTCATCGGCGACGCCCGGGGCAGCGGATCTGTTTGTGA
The DNA here is from genome assembly GCF_039594335.1 of Raoultella sp. Taxonomy (NCBI): domain Bacteria; kingdom Pseudomonadati; phylum Pseudomonadota; class Gammaproteobacteria; order Enterobacterales; family Enterobacteriaceae; genus Klebsiella; species Raoultella sp. Next base: position 29,113 of record NZ_JBCNNS010000032.1, on the reverse strand, counting down.
TGGCTAAAGATATCGCCACCAGTGCCAGCGTGCCGGAAAGCCAACTGGTGGTGATTAAAAACATTATCGATATTAATGAACTCGAAGCGCAGTTGCGCGCATGGTTCGACAAACAATAACCTTATTTTAAGCGAGGCGGATATGTTTATCCTTGAGACGCTGAATTTTGTTGTTGATATTCTCAAAGTCCCTTCAGTACTGGTCGGGTTAATTGCCATGATCGGTCTCATCGCACAGAGAAAGTCTTTTTCTGACGTTGCGAAAGGAACCATCAAAACTATTCTCGGGTTTATTGTATTGGGCGGTGGGGCGACAGTGCTGGTGGGCTCGCTAAACCCATTAGGGGGGATGTTTGAACATGCGTTTAATATCCAGGGGATTATTCCAAATAATGAAGCAATAGTCTCCATCGCGCTGGAGAAATACGGGGCATCGACGGCGCTCATCATGGCTTTTGGCATGGTGGCAAATATTATTGTTGCCCGTTTTACGCGTCTGAAATATATCTTTCTGACCGGGCATCACACCTTCTATATGGCCTGCATGATTGGCGTGATCCTGACCGTGGCTGGCTTTGATGGTATCGGTCTGGTGTTCACCGGTTCGCTGATTTTAGGCCTGGTGATGGCTTTTTTCCCGGCGCTGGCCCAGCGCTATATGAAACGGATTACTGGTACCGACGATATCGCGTTTGGCCACTTCGGAACCCTGGGATATGTTCTTTCCGGCTGGATTGGCAGCGTGTGCGGAAAAGGCTCTCGTTCTACCGAAGAGATGAACCTGCCGAAGAATTTAAGTTTTCTGCGCGACAGTTCTATCTCTATCTCCCTGACCATGATGATTATCTATCTGATTATGGCGGTGAGCGCCGGGCGGGAGTATGTCGAAAGTACCTTCAGCGGCGGTCAGAACTATCTGGTGTACGCCATCATTATGGCTATCACTTTTGCCGCAGGCGTGTTCATCATTCTGCAGGGGGTGCGGCTTATCCTGGCGGAAATCGTTCCGGCTTTCACCGGCTTCTCGGAAAAACTGGTACCGAATGCCCGTCCTGCGCTGGATTGCCCGGTCGTCTATCCCTATGCGCCTAACGCAGTGCTGATAGGCTTTCTGTTCAGCTTCCTGGGGGGACTGGTGGGACTGTTCCTGCTGGGACAGATGAAACTGGTGCTGATCCTGCCTGGCGTGGTGCCGCACTTCTTTACCGGCGCGACCGCCGGGGTGTTTGGCAATGCAACCGGCGGACGGCGCGGGGCAATGATTGGCGCCTTCGCCAATGGCCTGCTGATTACTTTCCTGCCTGTTCTGCTACTGCCGGTATTGGGTGCAATCGGTTTTGCCAATACGACCTTTTCGGATGCTGACTTTGGTGCTATCGGCATCGTGCTAGGTAATCTCGCACGCTATCTTTCGCCTTTTGCCATTACTGGACTCGTCGTCGTGTTGTTCGCACTACTGGTGGCATACAACATGCTGGCTAAAAGCAAATCTGCGCGTGGTAACACGCAGGAAAATACCGGAGCGAAACCATGAATGTGAATGAAGTGACTCACCTGGCGCGTGATATCCGTGTGACCACTCTGAAAATGCTGACGCAGCTTGGCTTTGGTCACTACGGCGGCAGTATGTCAGTGGTGGAGACGCTTGCCGTGCTGTATGGCGCGGTGATGAAGATTGATCCTGCGGACCCCGACTGGCCTGAGCGTGACTACTTTGTGCTGTCAAAAGGTCATGCCGGTCCGGCACTGTATAGCACCTTAGCCATCAAGGGTTACTTCCCGATTGATGAGCTCAGGACCTTAAACCATAATGGCACCCGCCTGCCCAGCCATCCTGATCGTCTGAAGACCCGCGGCGTGGATGCCACTACCGGTTCACTGGGGCAGGGGATCTCCATTGCCGGAGGGATGGCGCTATCACATAAGCTGGCGGGGCGTGCTAACCGAGTGTTTTGTATCGTCGGTGATGGTGAACTCAATGAAGGTCAGTGCTGGGAGGCATTCCAGTTTATTGCCCATCATCGTTTAAACAACCTGACGATATTTGTCGACTGGAATAAACAGCAGCTTGACGGCGAACTGGATGAAATTATCTGCGCCTTTGATCTGGAAGGTAAATTCCGCGCTTTTGGCTTTGACGTGGTAACCGTAAAAGGGGACGACATTCCGCGACTGCTTGAAACGGTCTTGCCTCGACCGGCAGCAGATGCCCGTCCGCGAGTGGTAATCCTCGACAGTATTAAAGGGCAGGGCGTGCCGTATCTGGAGCAGCTCAGCAATTCCCACCACCTGCGCCTGACGGGCGAAATGAAAGTGGCGCTCAACGAGATGATTCGCCAACTGGAGGCTGAGCATGATTAAGGTTGCACCCGCAGGACAAAAAGATGCCGTAGAAATGCGTAAGATCTACGCCAGCTTCGTCTCACAGCAGGTAGAGAAGGGGACGCCGATTATTGCCCTTGAAGCGGACCTGATGAGTTCTATGGCAATGGACAGCGTCGCGAAGAAGTACCCACAGCATGTCATCAACTGCGGCATTATGGAGGCCAATGTCATTGGCACTGCTGCGGGGCTGTCGCTGACCGGACGTAAGCCGTTTGTGCATACCTTTACCGCTTTCGCCAGCCGTCGCTGTTTCGATCAGCTGTTTATGTCGCTGGATTATCAGCGTAACAACGTCAAGGTCATCGCCTCGGATGCCGGAGTCACCGCCTGCCATAACGGTGGTACCCATATGTCATTTGAAGATATGGGGATTGTCCGCGGATTAGCGCATTCGGTGGTGCTGGAGGTGACCGATGCGACGATGTTTGAGGATATTCTGCGTCAGTTGATCGATCTCGAGGGGTTCTACTGGGTACGCACTATCCGCAAGCAGGCGCCGGGCGTCTATGCGCCGGGTTCGACCTTCACCATCGGCAAGGGAAATGTACTGCGCGAAGGTGATGATATTACGCTAATTGCGAACGGTATCATGGTGGTCGAGGCGCTGGAGGCGGCACGTCAGCTTGAACAGGAGGGGGTCAGCGCGGCGGTTATCGATATGTTTACCCTGAAGCCCATTGACCGCATGCTGGTAAAAAATTATGCCGATAAAACCGGACGTATTGTGACCTGTGAAAACCACAGTATCCACAATGGCCTGGGATCGGCGGTGGCGGAGGTGCTGGTAGAAACTTGTCCGGTAGCGATGCGCCGGGTCGGCGTGAAGGAGCGCTATGGTCAGGTGGGGACGCAGGACTACCTGCAGAAAGAGTACGGTTTGACGGCGCACGACATCGTGTCTACGGCCCGTGAGCTGCTGTAATCAAAAAGCGACCGCTTGTCAGGGGCGCCTTTTTGGCCGGATGGCGCTTCGCTTATCCGGCCCACCAGGCTCAGATATCGATTCGGCTTGGCAGTCGACCAAAAGAAAAAGGCAGCCATCGTGCTGCCTTTTTTGATCTCAGAGCAACATTACTGCTGCTGCTGAGAAGACTGAATCGCGGTCAGGGCGATGGTGTAGACGATATCATCTACCAGCGCGCCACGAGACAGGTCGTTTACCGGCTTACGCATACCCTGCAGCATTGGCCCGATCGAGATCAGGTCAGCAGAACGCTGTACGGCTTTATAAGTGGTGTTACCGGTGTTCAGATCCGGGAAGATGAACACGGTCGCACGGCCAGCCACCGGCGAGTTCGGCGCTTTGGATTTCGCTACGTCAGCCATCACCGCAGCGTCGTACTGCAGCGGGCCGTCGATCATCAGGTCAGGACGTTTTTCCTGCGCCAGACGAGTCGCTTCACGAACTTTCTCGACGTCGCTACCGGCACCAGAATTACCGGTGGAGTAGGAGAGCATCGCTACGCGCGGCTCAATGCCGAAAGCGATAGCGGAATCGGCGGACTGAATAGCGATTTCAGCCAGCTGTTCTGCGGTCGGATCCGGGTTGATTGCGCAGTCGCCGTAAACGTAAACCTGTTCCGGCAGCAGCATGAAGAACACGGAAGAAACCAGAGAGCTGCCCGGTGCTGTTTTGATCAGTTGCAGCGGCGGACGGATGGTGTTGGCGGTCGTGTGAACCGCGCCAGAAACCAGGCCGTCGACTTCGTCTTGTTCCAGCATCAGCGTACCGAGAACCACGTTGTCTTCCAGTTGCTCGCGGGCAACCGCTTCGGTCATCCCCTTGCTCTTACGCAGTTCAACCAGACGAGCGACGTAGCTTTCGCGAACCACCTCCGGATCAACGATTTCGATACCCGCGCCCAACTCGACGCCCTGAGCGGCAGCAACGCGGTTGATCTCATCCGGGTTACCCAGCAGGACACAGGTTGCAATACCGCGCTCTGCGCAGATCGCTGCGGCTTTAACGGTACGCGGCTCGTCACCTTCCGGCAGAACAACGCGTTTGCCCGCTTTGCGCGCCAGCTCGGTCAACTGGTAGCGGAAGGCTGGCGGAGACAGACGGCGGCTACGTTCGGAAGTCGCGGTCAGAGACTCAATCCAGTCAGCATTGATGTAGTTGGCAACGTATTCCTGAACTTTCTCAATGCGCTCATGATCGTCAACCGGAACTTCCAGGTTGAAGCTCTGCAGGCTCAGGGAGGTCTGCCAGGTGTTGGTGTTTACCATAAAGACCGGCAGGCCGGTCGCAAATGCACGTTCGCACAGCTTACTGACGCGCGCGTCCATTTCGTAAGCACCGGTCAGCAGCAGCGCGCCGATTTCAACGCCGTTCATCGCGGCGAGGCAGGCGGCCACCAGAACATCAGGACGGTCTGCGGAAGTCACCAGCAGGGAACCCGCGCGGAAGTGTTCCAGCATGTGCGGGATGCTGCGCGCGCAGAAGGTTACAGACTTCACGCGGCGGGTGTTGATGTCACCTTCGTTGACGATGGTGGCATTCAGGTGGCGAGCCATATCGATCGCACGCGTTGCGATCAGATCGAAGCTCCACGGCACCGCGCCCAGAACCGGCAGAGCGCTGCTAGTTTGCAGCTGAGCCGGATCGATCTTCACGACTTTCGCTTTGGAAGAGTCATCGAAGATTTCCGACAGATCGGGACGGGTACGCCCCTGCTCGTCAACCGGTGCGTTCAGCTTGTTGACGATAACACCGGTAATGTTGCTGTTTTTCGCGCCGCCGAAGCTGTTGCGGGTCAGCTCAATACGTTCGTTCAGCTGCTCCTGGGTGTCGGTACCCTGAGACATCACGAAGACGATTTCCGCGTTTAGCGTTTTGGCGATTTCGAAATTCAGAGACTGAGCAAACTGGTGTTTACGGGTCGGGACCAGACCTTCTACCAGGACCACTTCAGCATCCTGAGTCGCGGCGTGATAGTTAGCGATGATCTCTTCCATCAGCACGTCTTTCTGGTTGCCGGACAGCAGCGACTCGACGTGGCTCATCTTCAGCGGCTCAGCAGCCGGAAGGCTTGAATTAGCGCGAACGATGGCGGTCGTCTGGTCTGGCGCATCGCCGCCAGCACGCGGTTGGGCGATAGGTTTAAAGACGCTCAGACGAACGCCTTTGCGTTCCATTGCACGGATAACACCGAGGCTGACGCTGGTCAGGCCAACGCTGGTTCCGGTAGGGATCAGCATGATGATACGGGACACGATATATCCTCTTTCGTTACCGCCAGTATCAGGCGGGATACAAAACAGCACCGCCAGCTAGGCTGGCGGTGTGGAATCAGGCAGTCAGACGATTGGCGTCTTGCGCGATAACCAGCTCTTCGTTGGTCGGGATGACCAGAGCCGGGCGGGTGCCTTCTTTGTTGATGAAGCCAGACTTGCCGAAACGGGCAGCAAGGTTACGCTCGTGATCAACTTCAAAGCCCAGTACGCCCAGTTTGCCCAGAGACAGTTCACGAACCATGGCGGCGTTTTCACCGATACCGCCGGTGAAGATAACGGCATCCAGACGACCTTCCATCAGCGCGGTGTAGGAGCCGATGTACTTGGCCAGTCGGTGGCAGTAAACGTCCATTGCACGTTTAGCATCGGCTTTGTCGGTGTAGTTGTCTTCAACATAACGGCAGTCGCTGGTGACTTCGGTCAGGCCCAGCAGGCCAGACTCTTTGGTCAGCATTTTGTTGATAGCATCAACGCTCATGCCCAGGGAGTCGTGCAGGTGGAAAATGATAGCCGGGTCGATGTCGCCAGAGCGGGTACCCATGACCAGACCTTCAAGCGGGGTCAGACCCATAGAGGTGTCAACACATTTACCGTTGCGGATAGCAGAAACAGAACCACCGTTGCCCAGATGGCAGGTGATGATGTTCAGCTCTTCAACCGGCTTGTTCAGGACCTTAGCCGCTTCCTGAGTCACGTAGAAGTGGCTGGTGCCGTGAGCGCCGTAGCGACGTACGCCGTGCTCTTTGTACAGGCTGTACGGCAGGGCATACAGATAGGATTCTTCCGGCATAGTCTGATGGAAGGCGGTGTCGAATACGGCAACGTTCTTCTCTTTCAGATGCGGGAATGATTTCAGCGCTTCAGCAATACCGATCAGGTGAGCCGGGTTGTGCAGCGGAGCGAAAGAGGCGGAATCTTTGATGCCCTGGATAACGGAATCATCAATGACCACGGAACTGGTGTATTTTTCACCGCCGTGAACGATACGGTGGCCGATTGCGGTCAGCTGAGCAGACAGTTCTGGTTTTTGTGCCAGAATAGTGTTAACGATAAAGTTAAGCGCTTCACTGTGAGCGGCGCCAGCGCCTAAATCTGCTTCGTGTTTGCTGCCGTCCATTTTCCACTTAATACGTGCTTCAGGAAGATGGAAACATTCAGCTAAACCAGACAGATATTCGTCACCGTTGACGGCATCAAGGATAGCAAATTTCAGTGAGGAGCTACCGCAGTTCAGAACCAGTACTAACTTACTCGACATGGAAGTACCTTTTATGATACGTGGCTAAAAAAACGTCAGTGTGTCACAAAGCGTAGCGCAGGATGACAACGACATTTATGATTAACATCATGCCTTGTTCTGTTTTCGGGCACGATGGGAGAAGTACATTTGATTTTATGCCATTTTGCATAATTTTCAGCCAATGGCGGAATGTGCGATAATTTGACTCACCTGGTCAAAGGGTCTATCGCCCTTTCAGGCGGGCACAGGATACCTGATTGCCGCAGCCATTGCCAAAATGTTTTGAACGTTGTCATGCATAGTTGGTGTTTTGCACAAATTTTTTAAGTTTTATATTTAAAGTTGAGGTAAAGCCATGTCGACCCCCGATAATCGTCCCATCAGCTTCTTTAGCTTGTTCCGTCGCGGGCAGTACTACGCAAAGACCTGGCCTTTGGACAAACGCCTCGCTCCGGTATTTATTGAAAACCGCATTATTCGCGCAACCCGTTACGCCATACGCATCATGCCACCGATAGCGGTCTTTACGTTGTGCTGGCAAATTGCGCTGGGCGGGCAGTTGGGGCCGGCGGTGGCGACCGCGCTGTTTGCCTTGAGTTTGCCTATGCAGGGATTATGGTGGCTGGGTAAGCGTTCGGTGACGCCGCTGCCGCCGTCGGTGCTGAACTGGTTTTATGAAGTGCGTGGCAAATTGCAGGAGGCAGGACAGGCGCTGGCGCCGGTCGATGGCAAGCCGGATTATCAGGCATTAGCTGACACGCTTAAGCGCGCCTTCAAACAACTGGATAAAACTTTCCTTGATGATTTGTAATTCATTAAGGAAAACGCATATAAAAGAAGGCGCATAATTAATGCGCCTTCTTTTTTCACGCCGTAAAGTGCTACAGGAGTCAAAACATGGAAATGACCAATGCGCAGCGTCTGATTTTATCTAATCAGTACAAGATGATGACGATGCTCGACCCGGACAACGCTGAACGTTACCGCCGTCTACAGACCATCATCGAGCGTGGATACGGATTGCAAATGCGCGAACTGGATCGCGAGTTTGGCCAACTGACGGAAGAAACCTGCCGTACCATCATTGATATTATGGAAATGTATCATGCGCTGCATGTCTCCTGGACGAACCTGAAGGACGCAAGTGAAATCGACGAACGTCGGGTCACCTTCCTCGGATTTGATGTCGCAACCGAAGCGCGTTTCCTCGGCTATGTTCGCTTTATCGTCAATGTTGAGGGGCGCTATAGCCACTTCGACGCCGGCACCCATGGCTTTAACTCACAGACGCCGATGTGGGATAAATACCAGCGTATGCTCAACGCCTGGCACGCTTGCCCGCGTCAGTACCATTTAAGCAGCAACGAAATTAATCAAATTATTAATGCCTGATGGAGGTTTCCGTGCACTGTAAAGGTTTCCTGTTTGATCTTGACGGGACGTTAGTCGATTCATTACCGATGGTGGAGCGCTCGTGGTGCAAATGGGCGGATCGTTTCGACATTCCGCACGATGAAGTGCTGAACTTTATTCATGGCAAGCAGGCGATAACCTCTTTACGCCATTTTCTGCCGGGGCGCAGCGAAGAGGAATTACAGACGGAGTTCCGCTGGCTTGAAGCAGTTGAAGCGGCGGATACCGATGGTATCACGGCACTGCCGGGGGCGGTGGCGCTGCTGACCACTCTGGATGACGCCGGGATCCCATGGGCTATCGTTACTTCAGGTTCGGTGCCTATTGCCCATGCGCGTCATCGCGCAGCCGGCCTGCCTGATGCCCGCGTTTTCGTGACTGCTGAGCAGGTGAAGCAGGGGAAACCGGCGCCGGATGCCTATCTGCTCGGAGCGGAACGCTTAGCGCTGGCGCCGCAGGAGTGCGTTGTGGTCGAGGATGCGCCAGCCGGTTTGTTTTCCGGTCTGGCGGCGGGCTGCCGGACTATCGCCGTGAACGTGCCGGCAGATACGCCACGTCTGAACGAGGCGGATTTGGTTTTAACGTCCCTCGCAAGCCTGGCCGTCGTTCGCACGGCGGACGGGAACGTGAATGTTTCGGTTAAAGACTAATCTCATGACGTCGCCCCGTATGATCGGGGCTTTTTTATGCAAAAATTCCAGCTCCATCTTCAGACAAGGATAAGTTGTGAACGGTGAACTGATTTGGGTGTTGTCTCTTCTTGCCGTTGCGGTTGTGCTCTTTGCCAGCGGGAAAGTGCGCATGGACGCGATTGCGTTGCTGGTGATTGTCGCCTTTGTCCTCAGCGATACGCTGACGCTCAGCGAAGCGCTCTCGGGTTTTAGCGATCCGAACGTCATTCTTATTGCGGCGCTGTTTATTATCGGCGATGGCCTGGTCCGTACCGGGGTGGCGACCAATGTCGGCAACTGGCTGGTGAATGTGGCTGGCAACAGCGAAACGAAAATGCTGGTCTTTCTGATGCTGACCGTCGCCGGGCTTGGCGCGTTTATGAGTTCAACAGGTGTGGTGGCTGTCTTTATTCCGGTTGTGCTCAGCGTTTCCATGCGGATGAATACGTCGCCATCGCGCCTGATGATGCCGCTCAGCTTTGCCGGGCTGATCAGCGGGATGATGACGCTGGTCGCCACGCCGCCGAACCTGGTCGTGAACAGTGAACTGTTACGTGAAGGTCTGCAGGGATTCAGCTTTTTTAGCGTCACGCCGATTGGCCTGGTGGTACTGCTGTTGGGTGTCATCTATATGCTGGCGGTGCGCTTTATGCTCAGAGGTGGGGAGAGCGACCATCCGCGGGACGGACGTAAAAGGAGCACCTTTCGCGATTTAATCAAAGAGTACCACCTGACCGGCCGGGCCCGTCGTCTGGCCATTCGTCCGGGTTCTCCGATGATTGGTCAGCGCCTTGATGACCTCAGGCTGCGTGAACGCTACTGCGCCAACGTGATCGGTGTAGAGCGCTGGCGCCGTTTTCGCCGGGTTATCGTCAACGTGAACGGCGTCTCCGAGTTCCGCGCCCGCGACGTGCTACTGATCGATATGTCCGCATCGGATGTTGATTTACGCCAGTTCTGCGGCGAGCAAATGCTCGAACCGATGGTACTGCGTGGCGAATACTTTTCAGATCAGGCGCTGGATGTGGGGATGGCCGAAGTGGCGCTGATTCCGGATTCGGAACTGATCGGTAAAACGGTCCGTGAGATCGGTTTTCGCACCCGCTTCGGGCTCAATATTGTCGGCCTTAAGCGCGACGGCAAAGCGATGGATGGTTCGCTCGTCGATGAGTTTTTGCAGCTTGGTGATATCGTGCTGGTGGTCGGAAACTGGCGCCAGATAGGCCTGCTGGCGAAACGCGGTCGTGACTTTGTCGTATTGAATATGCCCGTTGAGGTGAACGATGCGTCGCCCGCGCACAGCCAGGCGCCGCACGCCATCTTTTGCCTGGTGCTGATGGTCGCCCTGATGCTCACCGACGAGATCCCCAACCCAATAGCGGCGATTATCGCCTGCCTGCTGATGGGTAAATTCCGCTGTATTAATGCGGAGAGCGCTTATAAAGCGATTCACTGGCCAAGCATTATATTAATCGTCGGGATGATGCCCTTTGCGCTGGCGCTGCAAAAAACCGGCGGCGTTGATTTGGTGGTGGAAGGGTTGATGGATGTTGCCGGCAGCAAAGGTCCTTACGTGATGCTGGGGTGTTTGTTCGTGATGTGCGCGGCTATCGGTCTGTTTATTTCCAACACTGCCACGGCGGTACTGATGGCGCCGATCGCCCTGGCGGCGGCGAAATCAATGGACGTCTCACCTTATCCTTTTGCCATGGTGGTGGCGATGGCGGCTTCGGCTGCCTTTATGACGCCGGTCTCTTCGCCGGTTAACACGCTGGTGCTGGGGCCGGGAAAATACACCTTCAGTGATTTTGTGAAGATTGGCGTGCCGTTCACCATCCTGGTGATGGTGGTCTGCGTGCTGCTTGTTCCGATGCTGTTTCCGTTTTAACCTGCCACGGCGTGGTCCCGGTCTGGCGCGCATAGCCCAGGCCGGGGCACAGTACACTTACAGCGGGGAATCCTGGCTGATTTCATCCAGCGACAGCTGGAAGCTTGGGACGAAGACCTGCATAAAGTAGTCCATCTCCTCGCTGCGCCGGGACGCCAGCGTTTTCTCAAGCCGACCTTTGGCCAGTAAAAACTCATTATTGCCGGCCGACAGCTCTTCGAGGCATTTCAGGTAGGCGCAGAGTGCGTCGGCCTGTTTGACGATCGATTGCTCATCTTCGCTATAGCGATGCTCGTCGATCAGCGGTTCAAAGATATCGCGTAGTTCGTCAGGAACCATGTCGATAAGCTTCCGCTGGGCAATCTTCTCGATCGCTTTATATTCTTGCGCAATCTGCGAGTTGAAATATTTGACCGGCGTCGGCAGATCGCCGGTTAACACCTCCGATACATCGTGGTACATCGCCAATAGGGCGATTCGCTCGGCGTTAACCTTGCCACCAAACATCCGGTTTTTGATCGCGGCCAGCGCGTGGGCAACCATCGCTACCTGCAGACTGTGTTCGGAGACGTTTTCGGTCCGTACATTACGCATCAGCGGCCAACGGTTAATTAACTTCAGGCGAGAGAGGTGGGCAAAGAAATGACTCTGACTCATAGCAACCCTTAATCAGTGACAACATCGGGTCCTATTGTGCGCAGGGATGGCCGCCAGATGCAAATACCGACGGCCAGGCAAACATTTATCCGAGCTGGTGATAGCCGGAGAGGAAGCGACCAAAGCGAGAAATCGCCATTTCCAGATCGTCCTCACGCGGGAGGGTGACGATACGCACATGATCCGGCCACGGCCAGTTAAAGGCGCTTCCCTGAACCAGCAGGACTTTCTCCTGTAGCAGGAAGTCGAGCACCATTTTCTGGTCATCGTGAATATTAAAGCGCTTCGCGTCGATTTTCGGGAACATGTACAGCGCGCCCTGCGGCTTCACGCAGGAAACGCCGGGGATCTGGTTAATCAACTCCCAGGCGCGGTTGCGTTGTTGGTAAAGTCTGCCGCCGGGAACGATAAACTCGCTGATGCTTTGATAACCGCCTAATGCGGTTTGAATCGCGTGCTGCGCCGGTACGTTAGCGCACAGACGCATGGAAGCCAGCATCTCCAGACCTTCGATATAGCCTTTTGCGTGTTTCTTCGGTCCGTTCAGTACCATCCAGCCCTGGCGGAAACCGGCAACGCGGTAGGTTTTGGACAGGCCGTTAAAGGTCACCGTCAGCAGGTCGGGAGCCAGCGCGGCGATCGAATGGTGCTGGGCTTCGTCGTAGAGGATCTTGTCGTAGATTTCATCGGCGAAAATGATCAGGTTGTGCTGGCGGGCAATCTCAACGATCTCCATCAGCAGCTCTTTCGAATACACCGCACCGGTAGGGTTGTTCGGGTTAATAATCACGATGCCGCGAGTACGTGGGGTGATTTTTGCGCGAATGTCGTCGAGGTCCGGGAACCAGTCGGCAGATTCATCGCACAAATAGTGTACCGCTTTGCCGCTGGAGAGCGAGACGGCGGCTGTCCACAGCGGATAATCCGGTGCCGGAACCAGCATTTCATCACTGCTGTTCAGCAGCGCCTGCATAGCCTGCACAATCAGTTCTGAGACGCCGTTACCGATATAAATATCTTCGACCGTCACATCGCGCATACCGCGCGCTTGATAGTGCTGCATGATAGCCTTACGCGCCGAGTAGAGGCCTTTAGAGTCACAATAACCCTGGGCGGTAGGCAGATTGCGAATAACATCAACAAGGATCTCGTCGGGGGCGTCAAAGCCAAACGGCGCCGGGTTGCCGATGTTCAGTTTCAGGACTTTATTGCCTTCTTCTTCAAGGCGTTTTGCCTCTTTCAGAACCGGGCCACGGATGTCGTAACAGACGTTATCTAACTTGTTGGATTTTTCGATAGGGGACATGAATCTTTGACCTTTTAGCTGTTATCGCCACTCCCTGCCGTGGAAGTCAGCACGGAACAATGTACTCTTCATCCCCGAGGTTTTGAAGGGTTAGCAGGAGAAGATTTTGCTTATGTGATTTTTTTTGTTTAATTGATTTGTCTGTTGATTGCCTTGGTGTTTTATAGAATATGCCTTTAAGTGGTGTTTTAATGGTTAATAATTGTGTTTTTTCCGCCATTGATTGAATATTTATATGGTTTGATGTCCTGGTTGTAGTGCCGATGGTTATTTTTTGCGCATGGCAAGCCGGTGAGTCCGAAAAAGCGTATAACTAGAAAGCGTGTGGCTGTAACGGTAATGTTAAATATGCTTAATAAGGATATTTAATTAATTAAAATGTTTTTATTTTTTTACAATCTGGAATTTTCTTTTTGTTAATTAAATTAAAGTCATGAAAAAAAATTAAAAATTAGCTTTAATAATAATGATTAGACCTTATAAATAATTCAGTTTTCGGTTAGGATACCGGCGTTAATATCGATTAAGAGCCTGTTTTTAGGCAGGTAAGTTATTAATATATTGTTATTGCAGGCTTTTTCTGTTTGTTTTTTTCGCTTTTTACAGTGGATGTGCAGGGATGCAGACGAAATCATCCTTGCTGTAGAGACCTTTTTATGAAGGTTGTCACAGAAATCAGAACGATGTAATAGAAAGCGTAAAACTACGAACAATATATGACTCAGACGTTTCGCGCACTTGTCGCGGGCGAGTACTTTCACATGCAATAACGTTCATCCAGCTGCACATTCCGTTTGTGAATGGCACAAGGCTCAAGGAATAGCCGGAAACTTGGAGCACAGCATCAACAAGGCAGGTGCGCATTCGCCACCTGTAAGTGAAGAAATATGATAAATGCAAATCGTCCGATACTGAATCTCGACCTTGATCTGCTGAGAACATTCGTTGCTGTCGCCGAACTGAGCACTTTTGCCGCCGCTGCAGCAGCGGTATGCCGAACTCAGTCTGCCGTAAGCCAACAGATGCAACGTCTGGAACAGCTGGTCGGAAAAGAGCTCTTTGCCCGCCATGGGCGGAATAAATTGCTGACCGAGCAGGGTATTCAACTGCTGGGCTACGCCCGCAAAATTCTGCGCTTTAATGATGAAGCTTGTATGTCGCTGATGTTCAGCAGCCTGCAAGGGATTTTAACGATTGGTGCATCTGAAGAAACAGCCGAGACTATTTTACCGTTTTTGTTGAACCGGATCGGCAGCTTCTATCCGAAACTGACGCTGGAAATTAAGGTTCTTAATCATGCTGAGGTGGTGGATATGCTGGCGAGCGGCGCGATTGATCTCGCGCTGACGACTCACCAGACGGCGGATTTTGCTACGCTGATTCTACGCACCTCGCCAACGCTTTGGTACTGCGCTGCCGATTATGCGTTACCGCGGGAGGAGACGATCCCGCTGATCCTGCTTGAAGAGCCGTGCCCGTTTCGTGAGGACATCATTGCCGCGCTGAATGCCGCCAGCGCACCGTGGCATCTGGCCCATTCCGCCTCGACGCTTGCGGGTGTCAAAGCGGCGGTAAAGGCAGGGCTTGGTGTTACCGCCCGACCGGTAGAAACGATGAGCTCTGAGCTGCGGGTTGTCGGCAAGAATGAGGGACTTCCTGCTCTACCGGATACGCAATATGTGCTGAGCTGTAATGCGCACAGGATAAGCGAGTCGGCGCAGGCTATTTTCCAGTCGCTGACCCTGGATTATAACCCCTGGTCGTCTGAGACTACGTTTACCCCGGAAGGGGGAGATAATTCCCTTGTTTCCTGAGTGGAGTTAGTTACACAGATCACAAAAAGCTGGTAACAAATTGTAAGTGTAAAAAAGAGCCGCTAAGGTTTGAATTATGCCTTGCGGTTCTTTTTTTTCTTATTTTACAGGGGTTTTTAATATTTTGTTGTTTTATTGAGCTATTTATCAATAAGTTACATTCAATGTCGTGTTCGCTCCCCGACTTTTCCCTGCACTTTCAATACTTCATGCTAATGTTAAAAAACCGGCCAGATTGTTGCTGTTTTATAGGTTTAATTAACAAAACCGTGTCACAGATCAAAAAAATACCCCTCCTGAGGGGGAGGAATCGAGGCTAAATCCTGTCAAAATAGACGGGTATTTTGATTTACAACAGAAACGGACACGATTCAACAACACTAAATCCGGTTTGTATGCAAGGTTATTCCGCATAAAAGGGCATTTAATGTTAATGAAAAAAATCTAATGTAAATTAATGTTGTTAAAACTTTTGTTGAAGTTGACAAAAGGTTAAAGAAAGGGGTAAAAAGCCACCGCATACAGCCTTCTACGCTAAGTAGGGACGCTTTTTTGCAAGGTTATTTTTTATTCCTCCCCGTGAAACGCTGTGGCGTTCATCTGCCAGCAAGAGCAGAGGTTTTAGCGCTACACTTTTTTGGTTAAGCAATGCGTATGTCAACATCCACTGAAGTCATCGCTCATCATTGGGCATTCGCTATATTTCTCATCATTGCCATCGGCCTGTGCTGCCTGATGCTTGTCGGGGGCTGGTACCTCGGCGGTCGCGCGCGTGCGCGTAGCAAGAACACGCCGTTTGAATCGGGGATCGACTCCGTTGGTTCGGCTCGCTTACGTCTTTCTGCGAAGTTTTATCTGGTTGCCATGTTCTTCGTTATCTTCGACGTGGAAGCTCTGTATCTCTACGCATGGTCGACTTCTATCCGCGAAAGCGGCTGGGTTGGCTTTGTGGAAGCCGCAATTTTCATTTTAGTGCTACTGGCAGGTCTGGTTTACCTCGTTCGTATCGGCGCACTGGACTGGACTCCTGCGCGTTCCCGTCGCACGCTGGTTAATTCAGAAACAGACAGTCCCACTAACCGTCATATGCAGTAAAAGCGAGGCAATAAGATGGATTATACGCTCACCCGCATAGATCCTAACGGTGAGAACGACCGTTATCCCCTGCAGAAACAGGAGATCGTAACTGACCCCCTGGAGCAAGAAGTCAATAAAAGCGTGTATATGGGGAAACTCGAACATGCGCTGCATGACATGGTGAACTGGGGCCGCAAGAACTCGATCTGGCCCTACAACTTCGGCCTGTCATGCTGCTATGTTGAAATGGTAACGTCATTCACTGCGGTGCATGACGTTGCGCGTTTTGGTGCCGAGGTACTGCGTGCTTCTCCTCGTCAGGCGGACCTGATGGTTGTCGCTGGCACCTGTTTCACCAAAATGGCGCCAGTCATTCAGCGTTTGTATGACCAGATGCTGGAACCTAAGTGGGTTATCTCTATGGGCGCCTGTGCCAACTCCGGCGGGATGTACGATATTTATTCTGTCGTCCAGGGCGTGGACAAGTTTATTCCGGTTGATGTTTACATCCCGGGCTGCCCGCCACGTCCGGAAGCTTACATGCAGGCGCTAATGCTGCTGCAGGAGTCCATTGGTAAAGAACGTCGCCCGCTCTCGTGGGTGGTTGGCGATCAGGGCGTATACCGCGCCAACATGCAGTCGGAACGCGAGCGTAAACGTGGTGAACGCATTGCAGTGACCAATCTGCGGACACCGGACGAGATTTAACTTGCGCCTGCGGGCGGCGGAATAACACTTCGCAAATCAATCTACTAAAGCAGCGAAGCCTCGCCCGGCAGTCACCACGGACCTTTTGCAATGGTGAACAATATGACCGATTTACATGCGC
The DNA here is from genome assembly GCF_039594335.1 of Raoultella sp. Lineage (NCBI taxonomy): Bacteria > Pseudomonadati > Pseudomonadota > Gammaproteobacteria > Enterobacterales > Enterobacteriaceae > Klebsiella > Raoultella sp. The sequence continues at coordinate 12,597 of NZ_JBCNNS010000032.1, read as the reverse complement.
ATGACGCCGCACCAGCCTGGCAAACCCGCGATCACCTTGATGACCCGGTGATCGGCGAACTGCGCAATCGTTTTGGGCCGGATGCCTTTACCGTTCAACCTACCCGCACCGGTGTTCCGGTGGTCTGGGTCAAGCGCGAACAGCTGCTGGAGGTGGGTGATTTCCTGAAGAAATTGCCGAAACCTTACGTCATGCTGTTCGATCTGCACGGTATGGACGAACGTCTTCGCACCCACCGTGACGGGCTCCCCGCCGCGGATTTTTCCGTTTTCTATCACCTGATTTCCATTGAACGCAATCGTGACATTATGCTCAAGGTAGCATTGTCCGAAAACGATTTGCGCGTGCCGACTTTTACCAAACTGTTCCCCAACGCCAACTGGTATGAGCGCGAAACGTGGGAAATGTTCGGTATTGATATCGAAGGCCACCCGCACCTGACGCGCATCATGATGCCGCCGACCTGGGAAGGCCATCCGCTGCGTAAAGACTACCCGGCGCGCGCTACCGAGTTCGATCCGTTTGAGCTGACTAAAGCCAAGCAGGATCTGGAAATGGAAGCGCTGACCTTTAAGCCGGAAGCATGGGGCATGAAGCGCGGGACCGAAAACGAGGACTTCATGTTCCTTAACCTCGGCCCGAACCACCCGTCTGCCCACGGTGCTTTCCGTATCGTTCTGCAGCTTGATGGTGAAGAGATTGTCGATTGCGTACCGGATATCGGCTACCACCATCGTGGTGCTGAGAAAATGGGCGAACGTCAGTCCTGGCACAGCTACATTCCGTATACCGACCGTATCGAATATCTTGGCGGCTGCGTCAATGAGATGCCGTATGTCCTCGCGGTTGAAAAACTGGCGGGGATCACCGTACCGGATCGCGTGAATGTGATTCGCGTTATGCTCTCTGAGCTGTTCCGCATTAACAGCCATCTGCTGTACATCTCAACCTTTATTCAGGACGTTGGCGCGATGACGCCGGTGTTCTTTGCCTTTACCGACCGTCAGAAGATCTACGATCTGGTGGAAGCCATTACCGGTTTTCGTATGCACCCGGCGTGGTTCCGCATCGGCGGTGTAGCGCATGACCTGCCGCGCGGCTGGGATCGCCTGCTGCGTGAGTTCCTTGAGTGGATGCCAAAGCGTCTGGACTCTTACGAGAAAGCCGCGTTGCGCAACAGCATTCTGATTGGCCGTTCGAAAGGCGTTGCCGCCTATAACGCTAAAGAAGCGCTGGAGTGGGGCACGACTGGTGCGGGCCTGCGCGCAACGGGGATTGGTTTCGACGTGCGTAAATGGCGCCCCTATTCTGGCTATGAAAACTTTGACTTTGAAGTGCCAACCGGTGGCGGGATCTCTGACTGCTATACCCGCGTGATGCTGAAAGTCGAAGAACTACGCCAGAGCCTGCGCATTCTTCAGCAGTGTCTCGATAACATGCCGGAAGGCCCGTTCAAAGCGGATCACCCGCTGACGACGCCGCCGCCGAAAGAGCGCACGCTGCAGCATATCGAAACCCTGATTACGCACTTCCTGCAGGTTTCCTGGGGCCCGGTAATGCCGGCCAACGAATCCTTCCAGATGATCGAAGCGACGAAGGGTATTAACAGTTACTACCTGACCAGCGACGGCAGCACCATGAGCTATCGTACCCGTATCCGCACGCCGAGCTATGCGCACCTGCAGCAGATCCCGTCGGCGATTCGCGGCAGCCTGGTATCCGACCTGATCGTTTATCTGGGTAGTATCGATTTTGTTATGTCAGACGTGGACCGCTAATTATGCACGAGAATCAACAACCACAAACCGAGGCTTTTGAGCTGAGTGCGGCAGAGCGTGAGGCCATTGAGCACGAGAAGCACCACTACGAAGACCCACGTGCGGCGTCCATCGAAGCGCTGAAGATCGTTCAGAAACAGCGCGGTTGGGTGCCGGATGGCGCGATCTACGCGATCGCCGACGTGCTGGGGATCCCGGCCAGCGACGTGGAAGGGGTCGCCACTTTCTACAGCCAGATCTTCCGCCAGCCGGTTGGCCGTCACGTTATTCGCTATTGCGATAGCGTGGTTTGCCATATTACCGGCTTCCAGGGCATTCAGTCAGCTATCGAGAAAAAGCTCGACATCAAACCGGGTCAAACCACCTTTGATGGCCGCTTCACTCTGCTGCCGACCTGCTGTCTGGGCAACTGCGACAAGGGACCGACGATGATGATTGATGAGGATACTCACAGTTATCTGACGCCGGAGGCGATTCCTGACCTGTTGGAGCAGTATAAATGAAGACAGTGATCCGCACTCCCGAAACGCATCCGCTGACCTGGCGACTGCGCGATGATAAACAGCCGGTATGGCTGGAAGAGTATCAGAGCAAAAATGGCTATGCTGGCGCGCGTAAGGCACTGCTGGGCCTGGCGCCGGATGAGATCGTCAATCAGGTAAAAGACGCCGGTTTGAAAGGACGCGGCGGCGCGGGTTTTTCCACCGGACTGAAGTGGAGCCTGATGCCGAAAGACGAATCCATGAACATCCGCTACTTGCTGTGTAATGCCGATGAGATGGAGCCGGGCACCTATAAAGACCGTCTGTTGATGGAGCAACTGCCACACCTGCTGGTGGAAGGCATGCTGATTTCCGCGTTTGCGCTGAAAGCGTACCGTGGCTACATCTTCCTGCGTGGCGAATATATTGAAGCGGCGGTACATTTACGCCGTGCGATTGCCGAAGCGACCGAAGCCGGTCTGCTGGGCAAAAATATTCTCGGCACCGGTTTCGATTTTGAACTGTTTGTCCACACCGGGGCTGGGCGTTATATCTGTGGTGAAGAAACCGCGCTGATTAACTCCCTCGAAGGCCGTCGCGCCAACCCGCGTTCCAAGCCGCCGTTCCCGGCGAGCTCCGGCGTCTGGGGTAAACCGACCTGCGTGAACAACGTGGAAACCCTGTGTAACGTCCCGGCGATTCTGGCCAATGGCGTCGAGTGGTATCAGAACATTTCAACCAGCAAAGATGCCGGTACCAAGCTGATGGGCTTCTCTGGCCGGGTGAAAAATCCGGGCGTCTGGGAGCTGCCGTTCGGGACCACCGCGCGCGAAATTCTGGAAGATTACGCTGGCGGCATGCGTGACGGCCTTAAGTTTAAGGCCTGGCAGCCGGGCGGCGCGGGGACCGACTTTCTGACCGAAGCGCATCTTGACCTGCCGATGGAATTCGAAAGTATTGGTAAAGCGGGGAGCCGTCTGGGGACCGCGCTGGCGATGGCCGTTGACCACGAGATTGGCATGGTGTCGTTGGTACGTAACCTGGAAGAGTTCTTTGCCCGCGAGTCCTGCGGCTGGTGTACACCGTGCCGTGACGGTCTGCCGTGGAGTGTGAAAATTCTGCGCGCTCTGGAGCGCGGTGAAGGCCAGCCGGGCGATATCGAGACACTTGAGCAACTGTGTCGGTTCCTTGGTCCGGGCAAAACCTTCTGTGCGCATGCGCCAGGTGCGGTAGAACCGCTGCAGAGCGCCATTAAATATTTCCGTGACGAATTCGAAGCAGGCATTAAGCAGCAGTTCAGTAATACCCATGCTATCAACGGGATTCAGCCGAACCTGCTTAAGACGCGCTGGTAATGTCTCCACAAGCTCGTTCAGCCTGCGCCAATGCGGCGGCCTGAATGACAAAGTGGTAACGATTTTTTAATTTGGAAGCATGCTAATGGCTACGATTCATGTAGACGGCAAAGAATACGAGGTCAACGGAGCGGACAACCTATTAGAGGCCTGTCTCTCTCTTGGTCTTGATATTCCCTACTTTTGCTGGCACCCGGCGCTTGGGAGCGTCGGTGCTTGCCGCCAGTGTGCGGTGAAGCAATATCAAAACGCGGAAGACACGCGTGGTCGCCTGGTGATGTCCTGTATGACACCGGCATCCGACGGTACCTTTATTTCTATCGACGACGGCGAAGCGAAGCAGTTCCGCGAGAGTGTGGTGGAGTGGTTGATGACCAACCACCCGCACGACTGCCCGGTCTGTGAAGAGGGGGGCAACTGCCACCTGCAGGATATGACCGTCATGACCGGTCACAGCTTCCGCCGCTACCGTTTCACCAAGCGTACCCACCGTAACCAGGACCTGGGGCCGTTCATCTCTCACGAAATGAACCGCTGCATCGCCTGCTATCGCTGCGTGCGTTACTACAAAGATTATGCAGATGGTACCGACCTTGGCGTTTACGGTGCCCATGACAACGTCTATTTCGGCCGTCCGGAACATGGCACGCTGGAAAGCGAATTCTCCGGTAACCTGGTTGAAGTCTGCCCGACCGGCGTCTTTACCGACAAAACGCATTCCGAGCGTTACAACCGTAAATGGGATATGCAGTTTGCGCCGAGCATCTGCCAGCAGTGCTCCATCGGCTGTAACATCAGCCCGGGCGAGCGCTATGGTGAATTGCGCCGTATCGAAAACCGTTACAACGGTACCGTTAACCGCTACTTCCTCTGCGACCGCGGCCGTTTTGGCTATGGCTATGTGAACCTGAAAGACCGTCCGCGCCAGCCGGTTCAGCGCCGTGGCGACGATCTGATTACCCTTAATGCCGAACAGGCAATGCAGGGCGCAGCGGATATTCTGCGTCAGTCGAAAAAGGTGATTGGTATCGGTTCTCCGCGCGCCAGCCTTGAAAGCAACTTTGCGCTGCGCGAGCTGGTCGGGGCTGAAAACTTCTATACTGGCATCGCCAGAGCCGAGCAGGAACGTCTGCAGATGATGCTGACTGTGCTGCGCGATGGTGGTATTCATACCCCGACGCTGCGCGATATTGAATCCTACGATGCGGTTCTGGTTCTCGGGGAAGATATTACCCAGACTGGCGCCCGCGTTGCGCTGGCCGTGCGTCAGGCGGTGAAAGGGAAAGCGCGTGAAATGGCGGCGGCGCAGAAAGTTGCCGACTGGCAGATCGCCGCGATCCTCAATATCGGTCAACGCGCGAAGCATCCGTTGTTCGTCACTAATATTGACGACACCCGTCTTGACGATGTTGCCGCGTGGACCTATCGCGCGCCGGTCGAAGATCAGGCGCGTCTCGGCTTTGCCATTGCCCATGCGCTGGATGAAACCGCACCGGCGGTGGACGGACTGAGCAGCGATCTGAAGGGCAAAATTGACGTGATCGTTCAGGCGCTGGCTGGAGCGAAGAAACCGCTGATTGTCTCCGGGACCAACGCCGGCAGCATTGAAATCATTCAGGCAGCGGCTAACGTGGCGAAAGCGCTGAAAGGCCGCGGTATTGACGTCGGTGTCACTATGGTGGCCCGTGCGGTGAACAGCGTGGGCCTTGGCATGATTGGCGGCGGCTCTCTGGAAGAGGCACTGAGCGAGCTGGAAACTGGCGCTGCCGATGCAGTGGTGGTGCTGGAAAACGATCTGCATCGTCACGCTTCTGCCGCGCGCGTTGACGCCGCGTTGGCTAAAGCGCCGCTGGTGATGGTTGTTGACCATCAACGCACCGCAATTATGGATAAAGCGCACCTGGTGCTTTCTGCGGCGAGCTTCGCCGAAAGCGACGGAACCGTGGTCAACAACGAAGGGCGCGCGCAGCGTTTCTTCCAGGTCTACGACCCGACTTACTACGATGCGAATACCGTGATGCTGGAAAGCTGGCGCTGGCTGCACTCACTGCACAGCACCGTCGACAACCGTCAGGTTGACTGGACGCAGTTGGATCATGTGATTGATGCCGCTATTGCTAAGCTGCCGCAGCTGGCGGGTATTAAAGATGCCGCACCGGACGCGACCTTCCGTATTCGTGGGCAGAAGCTGGCTCGTGAACCCCATCGTTATAGTGGCCGCACGGCGATGCGTGCCAATATCAGCGTGCATGAACCCCGCCAGCCGCAGGATAAAGACACGATGTTCGCCTTCTCGATGGAAGGGAACAACCAGCCGTCTGCACCGCGTTCGCAAATTCCGTTCGCCTGGGCTCCGGGCTGGAACTCCCCGCAGGCGTGGAACAAGTTCCAGGATGAGGTGGGTGGAAAACTGCGTCATGGCGATCCTGGCGTACGTCTGATTGAAGCTTCCACCAGCGGGCTTGAGTACTTTACCGCGGTGCCGGCAGGCTTCCAGGCTGAAGAAGGTCAATGGCGTATTGCGCCGTACTATCATCTGTTTGGCAGCGATGAACTGTCGCAGCGTTCCCCGGTCTTCCAGAGCCGCATGCCGCAGCCCTATATCAAGCTGAACCCGGCCGATGCCGCGAAGCTTGGCGTCAATGAAGGCGCGATGATTTCGTTCCGCGTTGAAGGCCAGACGCTCAGCCTCCCGCTGGTGATTTCTGCGGGACTGACGGCAGGGCAGGTGGGTTTACCGATGGGCATGCCGGGAATTGCGCCGGTACTGACCGGAGCACGTATTGACACTCTGCAGGAGGCGAAAGTATGAGTTGGTTAACACCGGATCTCATCGACATTTTGTTAAGCATCCTCAAGGCAGTAGTGATTCTGCTGGTGGTGGTGACCTGCGGCGCGTTCATGAGCTTTGGCGAACGTCGTCTGCTGGGCCTGTTCCAGAACCGCTACGGACCAAACCGTGTCGGCTGGGGCGGCTCGCTGCAGCTCGTCGCCGACATGATCAAGATGTTCTTTAAAGAGGACTGGATTCCGCGCTTTACCGACCGCGTTATCTTTACTCTGGCACCGGTTATCGCCTTTACGTCCTTGCTGCTGGCGTTTGCTATCGTGCCGGTCAGCCCGACGTGGGTGGTCGCCGATCTGAACATCGGCATCCTGTTCTTCCTGATGATGGCCGGTCTGGCGGTTTACGCCGTGCTGTTCGCTGGCTGGTCGAGTAACAACAAATACTCGCTGTTGGGGGCGATGCGTGCATCCGCGCAGACCCTGAGCTACGAAGTGTTCCTCGGTCTGTCGCTGATGGGGGTGGTGGCACAGGCGGGATCGTTCAACATGAGCGATATCGTCAATAACCAGGCGCATCTGTGGAACGTGATTCCGCAGTTCTTCGGCTTTGTCACCTTTGCTATCGCCGGCGTGGCGGTTTGTCACCGTCACCCGTTTGACCAACCGGAAGCTGAGCAGGAACTGGCCGATGGTTACCACATCGAATATTCCGGCATGAAGTTCGGTCTGTTCTTTGTCGGTGAATATATCGGGATTGTCACCGTTTCAGCGCTGATCGTGACGCTGTTCTTCGGTGGCTGGAATGGCCCATGGTTACCTCCGTTCATCTGGTTCGCGCTGAAAACCGCGTTCTTCATGATGATGTTCATTTTGATCCGCGCATCATTACCGCGTCCGCGCTATGACCAAGTGATGTCCTTTGGCTGGAAGGTATGCCTGCCGTTAACGCTGATCAACTTGTTGGTAACGGCGGCTGTCATTCTCTGGCAGGCGCAATAAGGGGTGAATTGACCATGACCTTAAAAGAATTATTGGTGGGGTTTGGCACCCAGGTCCGCAGTATCTGGATGATCGGGATGCATGCCTTCGCCAAACGTGAGACCCAGATGTACCCGGAAGAACCGGTATATCTGCCGCCGCGCTACCGTGGGCGTATCGTGCTGACGCGCGATCCGGACGGTGAGGAGCGCTGTGTTGCCTGTAACCTGTGCGCGGTAGCGTGTCCGGTAGGCTGTATCTCTTTGCAAAAAGCAGAGACCAAAGATGGCCGCTGGTACCCGGAATTTTTCCGTATCAACTTCTCACGTTGCATTTTCTGCGGTCTGTGTGAAGAAGCGTGCCCGACCACGGCGATTCAGTTGACCCCGGACTTCGAACTGGGTGAATACAAGCGTCAGGATCTGGTGTACGAAAAAGAGGATCTGCTGATTTCCGGTCCGGGCAAATACCCGGAATATAACTTCTACCGGATGGCGGGTATGGCAATCGACGGCAAAGATAAGGGCGAAGCAGAGAACGAAGCTAAACCTATCGACGTCAAGAGCCTGTTACCGTAAGGAGAGGGCAATGGAATTCGCTTTTTATATCTGTGGCCTCATCGCCATTCTCGCGACCTTGCGGGTGATCACTCACACCAATCCGGTGCATGCGCTGCTGTACCTGATTATTTCGCTGTTGGCGATTGCCGGAGTGTTCTTCTCGCTGGGAGCCTACTTCGCCGGTGCGCTGGAAATTATCGTCTACGCCGGGGCCATCATGGTGCTGTTTGTGTTCGTGGTGATGATGCTCAACCTGGGCGGCAGTGAAATCGAGCAGGAACGCAAGTGGCTGCAGCCGGGGATCTGGATTGGCCCGGCCATCCTGTCCGCGGTACTGCTGGTGGTTATCGTGTATGCCATCCTCGGTCTTAACGATCAGGGGATTGATGGCGCGGCAATGAGCGCGAAAGAAGTGGGTATTGCGCTGTTTGGGCCGTACGTACTGGCGGTGGAGCTGGCCTCCATGCTGCTGCTTGCCGGCCTGGTTGTTGCCTTCCACATTGGCCGCGAAGAGCGCGCTGGTGAAGTGCTGAGCAACCGTCAGGGCGATAGCGACAAAAGAAAAACGGAGGAACACGCATGATTCCCTTAACACATGGGCTGATCCTCGCCGCGATCCTGTTTGTGCTCGGCCTGACGGGGCTGGTTATCCGCCGCAATCTGCTGTTTATGCTGATTAGCCTGGAAATCATGATCAACGCCGCGGCGCTGGCTTTCGTGGTCGCAGGCAGCTACTGGGGTCAGACCGACGGTCAGATAATGTATATCCTCGCCATCAGCCTCGCGGCTGCGGAAGCGAGTATCGGCCTGGCGCTGTTGCTGCAGCTCCATCGTCGCCGCCAGAACCTGAACATCGATTCAGTAAGTGAGTTGCGTGGATGAACATGCTTGCCTTAACCATTCTTTTGCCATTGATTGGCTTTGTTCTGCTGTCATTCTCCCGTGGCCGCTGGTCGGAAAACCTCTCCGCTACCGTGGGAATGGGGTCAGTCGGTCTGGCGGCGCTGGTGACCGCCTTTGTCGGCGTCGACTTCTTTGCTAACGGCAAACAGGCGGTCAGCGTGCCGCTGTGGACCTGGATGTCGGTGGGGGATTTCAACATCGGTTTTAATCTGGTGCTGGATGGTCTCTCGCTGACCATGCTTTCCGTGGTCACCGGTGTTGGCTTCCTGATCCACATGTTCGCCTCGTGGTATATGCGCGGTGAAGAGGGATACTCCCGCTTTTTCGCCTACACCAACCTGTTTATCGCGAGCATGGTGGTGCTGGTACTGGCCGATAACCTGCTGCTGATGTATCTCGGCTGGGAAGGCGTGGGCCTGTGCTCCTATCTGCTGATCGGTTTCTACTACACCGATCCGAAGAACGGCGCCGCTGCAATGAAAGCCTTCGTGGTCACCCGTGTCGGTGACGTCTTCCTCGCCTTCGCGCTGTTCATTCTCTACAACGAGCTAGGTACCCTGAACTTCCGCGAAATGGTTGAACTGGCGCCTGCGCACTTTGAAGCCGGCAACAACATGCTGTGGTGGGCAACCCTGATGCTGCTGGGCGGCGCGGTCGGTAAATCGGCGCAGCTGCCGCTGCAGACCTGGCTTGCGGACGCCATGGCTGGCCCGACGCCGGTTTCTGCCCTGATCCACGCCGCCACCATGGTGACCGCTGGCGTCTACCTGATTGCCCGTACCCATGGCCTGTTCCTGATGACCCCGGAAATTCTCCATCTGGTCGGTATCGTCGGGGCGGTGACGCTGGTGCTGGCAGGTTTTGCCGCGCTGGTTCAGACCGATATCAAACGCGTACTCGCTTACTCCACCATGAGCCAGATTGGCTACATGTTCCTGGCGCTGGGCGTACAGGCATGGGATGCGGCGATTTTCCACCTGATGACTCATGCGTTCTTTAAAGCGCTGCTGTTCCTCTCGTCCGGTTCGGTCATTCTGGCCTGCCACCACGAGCAGAACATCTTCAAAATGGGCGGCCTGCGTAAGTCGATCCCGCTGGTGTATGTCTGCTTCCTGGTGGGGGGGGCGGCGCTGTCCGCTCTGCCGCTGATCACCGCAGGCTTCTTCAGTAAGGACGAAATCCTCGCTGGTGCGATGGCGAATGGGCATATCAATCTGATGGTTGCGGGTCTGGTCGGCGCATTTATGACCTCGCTCTACACCTTCCGGATGATCTTCATCGTCTTCCACGGTAAAGAGCAAATCCATGCGCACGCAGGGAAGGGGATGACCCACCACCTGCCGCTGATTGTGCTGCTGGTTCTGTCGACCTTCGTTGGCGCACTGATTGTTCCGCCGCTGCAGGGCGTACTGCCGCAGACCACCGAACTTGAGCACGGCCGCGTGATGACACTGGAGATTGCCTCCGGGATTATCGCCATTGCCGGTATTCTGATCGCCGCCTGGCTGTGGCTGGGTAAACGCACGCTGGTGACCTCTATCGCCAGCAGCGCGCCGGGCCGTCTGCTGGGTACCTGGTGGTACAACGCATGGGGCTTTGACTGGTTGTACGACAAAGTGTTCGTGAAACCATTCCTCGGCATCGCGTGGCTGCTGAAGAGCGATCCGCTGAACTCAATGATGAACATTCCGGCTATTCTCTCCCGCTTTGCAGGTAAAGGTCTGCTGTTTAGCGAGAACGGGTATTTACGCTGGTATGTGGCATCCATGAGCATCGGCGCGGTTGTCGTGCTGGCGCTGCTGATGGTACTGCGCTGAGTTTGTGGGTTGGGTTGTTTTGCCCGGCGGCGCTGCGCTGGCCGGGCCTACCGGAACGTAGGTCGGATAAGCGAAGCGACATTCGACATGATGAACCCAAAAAATTTTTAGAATTCGTTGAAATCTGTTCCTGAAGTACAGGTGTCATCGGCGAAGTCAGACCGGATAACGCCAGCGCGCAGCCGCCGGAGCGTACTGAGTACGTGAGGATGTTTCGCGAAGTTCATCCCTTCGGGGGCGTCCTCAGGACGTTCAAAACGCGAGGCGTTTTGTGTGGGCACTGGCAGGATTCGGGCTAACACGCAAGGTAGCCTGAGCAGGATAAATATAAGGGACATACTTAGCTATGTTATTACCCTGGTTAATACTAATCCCCTTTATCGGCGGGTTTCTGTGCTGGCAGACTGAACGCTTTGGCGTGAAGATGCCGCGCTGGATCGCGCTGATCACCATGGGATTGACGTTCGTACTTGGCCTGCAGCTGTGGATGCAGGGCGGCTATTCTCTGACGCAATCCGCGGGCATTCCGCAGTGGCAGTCCGAATTCGTGATGCCGTGGATCCCACGCTTCGGTATTAGCATTCACCTTGCAATCGACGGCCTGTCGCTGCTGATGGTGGTGCTGACCGGTCTGCTCGGCGTGCTGGCAGTACTGTGTTCGTGGCGCGAAATCGAGAAATACCAGGGGTTCTTCCACCTCAACCTGATGTGGATCCTGGGCGGCGTTATCGGTGTGTTCCTTGCCATCGACATGTTCCTGTTCTTCTTCTTCTGGGAGATGATGCTGGTGCCGATGTACTTCCTGATCGCGCTGTGGGGCCATAAGGCTTCCGACGGTAAAACGCGTATCACGGCGGCAACCAAGTTCTTCATCTATACCCAGGCGAGTGGCCTGGTGATGTTGATTGCCATCCTGGCGCTGGCATTTGTCCACTTCAACGCGACCGGTGTCTGGACCTTCAACTACGAAGATCTGCTGAAAACGCCGATGTCCAATGGCGTGGAATACATGCTGATGCTCGGCTTTTTCATCGCTTTTGCGGTGAAAATGCCGGTGGTTCCGCTGCATGGCTGGCTGCCGGATGCCCACTCCCAGGCACCGACCGCCGGCTCCGTTGACCTGGCAGGGATCTTGCTGAAAACAGCGGCCTACGGTCTGCTGCGCTTTGCGCTACCGCTGTTCCCGAATGCTTCCGCCGAGTTTGCGCCAATCGCCATGTGGCTGGGCGTTATTGGTATCTTCTACGGCGCGTGGATGGCTTTCGCCCAGACTGATATCAAACGTCTGATTGCTTACACCTCCGTTTCCCACATGGGCTTCGTGCTGATTGCTATCTACACCGGCAGCCAGTTGGCTTATCAGGGCGCGGTGATTCAGATGATTGCGCACGGTCTGTCCGCAGCGGGTCTGTTCATTCTGTGCGGACAGCTGTACGAGCGCCTGCACACCCGCGATATGCGCCAGATGGGCGGTCTGTGGAGCAAAATTAAATGGCTGCCGGCGATGTCAATGTTCTTCGCCGTGGCAACCCTGGGTATGCCGGGCACCGGTAACTTCGTCGGCGAATTTATGATTCTGTTCGGCAGTTATAAAGTGGTGCCGGTGATTACTGTGATCTCGACCTTTGGTCTGGTATTCGCTTCCGTTTACTCGCTGTCGATGTTACATCGCGCTTACTTCGGTAAAGCGAAAAGCGAAGTCGCGGCGAAAGAGCTGCCGGGGATGTCCCTGCGTGAACTGTCTATCATCCTGCTGCTGGTGGTGCTGCTGGTGCTGTTGGGCTTCTTCCCGCAGCCGATTCTCGACACCTCCCATGCTGCGATGAGCAACATTCAGCAGTGGTTTGTTAATTCTGTTTCTACTACAAGGCCGTAATTCGCCATGACAATAACTCCACAACAACTGATCGCACTGCTACCGCTGCTGATCGTCGGCT
>NZ_JBCNNS010000031.1:0-41722 GCF_039594335.1 Raoultella sp. | reverse complement strand
TGCGTACCTCCTCGGCCGACATTCCGTCAATAATAATGGCAAACTCTTCACCGCCAATTCGGGCGGGCAGAATTTTATCACTGGTTAATTTTGCCAGCTGTTTTCCCAACGCGAAGAGCACCTCATCGCCCACCAGATGGCCATAGGTATCATTTATCTTCTTGAAAAAATCAATATCCAGAATCATCAGCGCCAGCTGATGGCCCTGTCTTTCGCGGATAGTGTCAATGAAAAAGCGCCGGTTAGGCAGTTGAGTCAGCTCATCTTTTAACGATTGAGAACGCGCGTCCACGTACAGCACGTTAATACGTTCAATAATTTTGTAGATGCCGATGGTCGTCAACAGCATGCCGGAAAGGCGGAGCAGATCTTCGCAGTAATAGCCCATCCATTTCGGCTGGACAAATATTTCGTCCATTAAATCAAAGGTGCCGCCGGCTATCCAAAGCAACAGCCCGTAGCGCACCCTCTTTACCGCGACATGGCTCATTCTGACCTTCGCCGAAATCCATAGCATAAACACCAGGAACAATAAGGCTAACAGATCAATATACAGCCCGGCGTTAGCGAAGATGAGGTTCCAGGGACCTAATGGTTTTGAAATCACAACACACAATGTGGAAACGGCGATAATCACCAGCAATGCGGGGAAAAGGTTCATCCAGGAACGGGAGGACTGCGCTTTTATATTAATATTCTTTTCTGAATTCAGCATCGGCATGTCTCTCGTCAGCATCATGTCTTTTCACAAGGTTACATAACGACCAGACAATTTTCAGCAAGTAAAAACGATAATTATCTGAGGGTTAAAGGTGTCATTGATGCCTGACAAGAAGAACAGACTGACCCCGCGGAATAATTCCAACTGACTACCAATCCATGGTGACGAGGTCAGTGGCGCGGATGGTATAGAGTTCACCATCCGCATATTTAGCATTTTGTGCTATTTCCGGGTAAAAATCCCCCTTCATTGCCGTCAGTCTGCCGCCGGTTACCGACTCTTAGCGCGACGCCTGCACTGAGGATATCGCTTGCGCGACCGGTCGGGACAACTTAAGCATTTTCGGCCAGCGCCCGCGTTGCGCGGCGAAACGCGGCAATAGCCAACGCCACATCCTCCCGGGTAACAGACTCCGCCGGGTGGTGGCTGACGCCACCTTTGCAGCGCACAAACAGCATGCCTACCGGCCAACGTTCGGCGATGGCGATCGCATCGTGCCCGGCGCCGCTTGGCAAGGAGAGTGAGCTCCCCTGCACCTCGTTGACGGCTTGCGTCAACACCGCCTGCAGTTGCCGATCGCAGGCGGTCGCGGCGATGTGGTAGAACGCTTCGGCAGCAAAGTGCAGATGGCGACGGGCGGCTATCGCCTGCGCGGCGTCCAGCAGCGTGGTGAGCAGTGCGTCGAGCGGACCATCCTGCGGGCCGCGAATATCCAGAGTCAGCGCCACCTCGCCGGGAATGACGTTAACCGCCCCCGGGGCGCAGCGCAGCGTTCCGACCGTAGCCACCAGGTCCCCCCCGTGCTGCCGGGTTGTCGCCTCAATGAAGACCATCCATTCGGCGGCGGCGGCCAGCGCATCCCGACGCTGGCTCATCGGTACCGTTCCGGCATGACCTGCTTCACCGGTAAAACGGCAGTTCAGGCGGCGGGCGCCGTTGATGGCCTCCACTACCCCGAGCGCCAGCCCCGCTTGTTCAAGGCGAGGCCCCTGCTCAATGTGCAGCTCCAGATAGCTGGCGATATCCGCCGGCGGACGCGCCGCCAGGCTGACTCTCGCCGGATCAAGCCCGGCCTGCACCATCGCCTGCGCCACGCTTATCCCTTGCGCATCGGTCTGCGCCAGCCAGCTCTCCGGCCAGGTTCCCGTCAGGCCACGGCTGCCCAGCAACGTGATCCCGAAGCGGGTCCCTTCTTCATCGCAGAAACCGACAATCTCTATCGCTTTCGCCAGACGACGCCCCTGTTGATGCAGGTTTTCAACTACATCAATCGCCGTGAGCACCCCCAGCATACCGTCGTAGCGCCCGGCATTACGTACGGTATCCAGATGAGACCCCAGCAGAATTGCGGGTGCCCCCTCTTGCTCACCTTCATAACGTCCGCAAATGTTGCCGACGCTGTCCTGCCAGACGGTCATGCCCGCCTGCGTCATCCAGCGTGCCACCAGTTGATTGGCCTGCAAATGCTGCGGCGAGAGATACACCCGGGTCAGCCCTTCGGCCGTTTCGCTGATCGCGGCCAGCTCATCGGCGCGGGCCATCACCCGCTCTGCGGCCACCATCATCTCCGACTGCTGGCGTGCTGATTGATTCATCGCGAACTCTCGCTGTAATAGTGATCCCACGCCGCCTGCATCGCTGCCCCCTGGGTAGTCGAGAATTTCAGGTAATTCAGTACCGACTCCAGAGCGCTGAGCGTGGTCAGCACGCAATCTTTCCGCGCGTTATAGCCCATGGTACCGATACGCCACACTTTGCCATGCAGCGGGCCAAAGGAGGTGCCGATCTCAATGCCAAAATCCTCCAGCATCAGCTTGCGTACCTGGTCACCGTTGACGCCCTGCGGAATAACGACCCCGAGCACGTTGTTCATCTTATGTTTCAGGTCGCCGAAGGTCTCCAGCCCCATCGCCTGAATGCCCTTGAGCAGCGCATCGCCATGCAGCTTATGCCGGGCGATCCCCTTATCCAGCCCCTCCTGCAGGATCAGTCGCGCACATTCGCGGGCGCCGAACAGCGCCGATGTGGCTTCGGTGTGGTGATTCAGGCGCTCCGGTCCCCAGTAGTCCATCACCATACCGAGATCGAAATAGTTGGAGTAAACCATCTCATCCACGCCATCAAGATGGGCGTCGGTACGAATGCCCTCCTCCACGCATTTGCGGCGGCGAATCACCGCCTCCATGCGCGCGCTCAGAGTAATCGGCGAGGTGCCAGACGGACCGCCGAGGCATTTCTGCATCCCGGCCGAGACCGCATCCAGTCCCCAGGCATCGGTCTCCAGAGTGTTGCCAGCCAGCGAGGCGGTTGCGTCGGTGTAAAACAGCACGTCGTGACGGCGGCAGATATCACCCAGTTCCGCCAGCGGCTGGAGCATGGTGGTCGAGGTATCGCCCTGCACCGTCAGCAGCAGACGCGGGCGCACGCGTTTGATGGCGTCTTCCACCTGGTCGGGGGTGAAGACTTCGCCCCACGGTACTTCAATGGTGTGAACCTCGGCACGACAGCGGCGGGCAATTTCACACAGCAGATGGCCGAAGCGGCCAAATACCGGCACCAGCACCTTATCGCCGGGGCGAATAGCCGACACCAGAATCGCTTCGATTCCCGCGCGCGAGGTGCCATCCACCAGCATCGTCCAACGGTTTTCGGTACGGAAGACCCCGCGGTACAGCGCCATGACCTCATTCATATAGTGGGTCATCGCCGGATCGTACTGACCAATCAGTTGGCTCGACATGGCGCGCAGCACGCGTGGGTCGGCGTTAATCGGCCCTGGCCCCATCAGCAGGCGTGGCGGCGGATTGAGTTGCGAAAATTGAGCGATATCCATTTTAGAGTCCTTTGATTAATTCAGGCCGCGAACGGAGGAGATAAACTGCTTCAGTTCATTGGTCTGCGGGTTGGCAAACAGCGTTTTACTGTCGCCCTGTTCCCAGACCCGTCCCTGATGCATAAACACCACCCGATCGCCCACTTCACGGGCAAAATTCATTTCATGGGTGACGAGAATCAGCGTCATTCCCTCGGCAGCCAGTTGCTCAAGAACCTTGAGCACTTCACCCACCAGTTCCGGATCCAGCGCTGAGGTAATCTCGTCACAAAGTAAAACTTTTGGCGACATCGCCAGCGCGCGAGCAATCGCCACTCGCTGCTGCTGGCCGCCGGAGAGGCTGGAGGGATAATAGTCCAGCCGATCGCCAAGGCCGACCTTCTCCAGCATCTGCTGGGCCAGTTCCCGACATTCGGCGGCGCTTTTTTTCAGCACCCGCCGCGGCGCCAGCATCACGTTCTCCAGCGCGGTCATGTGCGGAAACAGGTTAAAACTCTGGAACACCATCCCGATGGAGCGGCTGATCTCGCGCGCCTGCGAATCGCGGTCGGTGATGGTCATGCCGCCCAGTTTGATGCTGCCGTCCTGGTAACCTTCCAGCCCGTTGATGCAACGCAGCAGTGTGCTCTTCCCCGAGCCGCTACGGCCAATGATCGAAATCACCTCGCCCATCTCGATGTCCAGATCGACACCTTTCAGTACGTGGTTGTCACCGTAGTACTTCTGCATCTGATTAATGGTGATGAGAGGCATTGAATTTAATCTCCAGATAGCGGCTGTAGCGGGACAGCGGGTAGCACAGAATGAAATAGCCCAGCGCCACCAGCGCAAAGACTTTAAACGGCTGATAGGTCACGTTGGTCAGCATCGTGCCGGCTTTGGTCAGCTCGACGAAGCCGATAATCGACGCCAGCGCGGTGCCTTTCACCACCTGCACCGCAAACCCCACGGTGGGCGCAATGGCGATACGCAGCGCCTGCGGCGCAATGACGCGAAACAGCGTCTGGGAAAAACTGAGGCCCAGGCAGCGCGACGCCTCCCACTGCCCTTTCGGCAACGCGCGGATACTGCCAAACCAGATATCAAGTAAAAAGGCGCTGGTGTATAGGGTCAGCGCCAACGATGCGGCGGTCCACGCCGAAACATCGATGCCGAACAGCGCCACGCCGAAGAAGGCCAGAAACAGCTGCATCAGTAGCGGCGTGCCCTGAAACAGTTCGATATAGCCGCGAATCAGGCGTTTGACCCGCCGCCCGCCGGTCAGGCGTAGCAGCAGCAGTGGCAACGTCACCAGCGCGCCGCCGATAAACGCCACCAGCGACAGCAGCACCGTCCAGCGCCCGGCCAACAGCAGATTGCGAATAATATCCCAGTCGGTAAAGGTGACCATCATGCCTGCACCCCCAGCCATTTTCGCCCTGCCGCCATCAGCAGTTGACGCATTGTTATCGACAACACTAAGTAGATCCCCGTCGTCACCAGATAGACCTCAAAGCTCAGAAACGTCCGCGACTGAATCAGGTTGGCGGCAAAGGTCAGCTCTTCATAAGAGACCTGTGAAACCACCGACGATCCCAGCATCACGATAATGCACTGACTGACCAGCGCCGGGTAAATCCGCTGCAGCGCCGGTGGCAACACCACCCGGATAAAGGTCTGTGTGCGGCTCAGCCCCAGCACGCGCCCGGCCTCCCACTGGCCTTTTGGCGTCACCTGGATCCCGGCGCGCACGATCTCGGTACTGTAGGCGCCAAGATTGACCACCATCGCCAGCAGCGCGGCTTCGCCCGCCGTCATCTTGAGCCCGAGGTTAGGCAGCCCAAAGACGATAAAAAACAGCTGGACTACGAACGGCGTGTTGCGAATCAGTTCGACATACCCGCCCCAAATCCGGCTGAACCACGTGGGACGCCCGCTGCGGATGGCCGCGCCGAAGATGCCTATCGTCAGGCCGCCGATCGTCGCCAGCACCGTCAGTTGAATGGTCACCCACAGCCCCGCCAGCAGCTCCGGCCAGTGCGGCCAGAGCTCAGAGAAATGAAGTTGCTCCGTCATGCCTGGACCTTATGCGCCGAGGCTGGCAGGCAGCGGCGCTTTCAGCCACTTCTCAGACAACCCGTTCAGGGTGCCGTCTTTCAGGCCCTGCTCAATCAGCGTATCCACTTTTGCCTTCAGGGCCGGCTCGTCCTTTTTCAGGCCGATAAAACACGGCGAATCCTTCAGCATAAAGCTCGGCACCGGGGCTTTGTCGGCGTTCTGCCGGGAGATAGCCGCCACTACCAGGTTACCGGTCGCCACATACTGCACCTGACCGGACAGATACGCCGACAGCGTGGTGTTGTTATCTTCGTAGCGCTTAATCTGCGCCTCTTTCGGCGCAACGCTGGTCAGCACCATGTCTTCCACCGCGCCGCGGGTCACGCCAATACTTTTACCGCTCAGCGCCGCCGGATCTTTCAGCTCTTTCCCTTTCGGGCCAAATACGCCGAGGAAGAACGGGGCGTAGGCGCGGCTGAAATCAATCACCTTCTCACGCTCGGCGTTTTTACCGAGGCTGGAGATAACCAGGTCAACCTTATCGGTTTGCAGATAAGGTACCCGGTTGGCGCTGGTCACCGGCACCAGTTGCAGCTTGAGCTTCATCTGTTTGGCAAGATAATGCGCCATATCGATGTCATAGCCCTGCGGCTGGAGATCGGTCCCTACCGAACCGAACGGCGGGAAATCCTGCGGCACCGCAATGCGAATCACGCCGCGCTTTTCAATATCCTGCAGTTGGTCAGCTTTTGCTGCTGTGATTTGCGTGAACAGACAAGCGGCCCCGGCCAGTGCGATCAGCAGTTTTTTCATGATGTTTACCCGTTACGTTAGTATGAAACAAAAGATTCTTTAAGTAAACTTCTGCAACTAATGTGCCAGATACAAAAAATGAGAGGACCACGGCGAAAAACGTAAGAAAAGGGAGAAGAAACAGGATATAGCGGAAAACAGTGAGAAAAAGGAGGTCATTCCCTCACTGTTTAATTGCACTAAAAAAGGGCAAAAGCACCAGCACGAGGCCCCATTATCGTTGTTCAAGCTCATCCAACTGCTGATAAAGGGTGGCAATATCGTGGATGCGCGGACGGCCTTTATCGAGAATTTCGTGCAAAAACGCATTCGCCAGCAGGTTGATCAAACTGTTTACCGAGCTGTAGCTGTCATAGGCCGAGACGCTATCCAGGGGGGCACACAGCTGCCAGCGGGCCAGCGGAAAGAGGCTGTATGCCTGCGGTTCGCAAATCAGCAGTACCGGAATACCGCGCAACTGGAGCTGCTGCAGCAGCGGGCGAATGATGCGCGGACGGCGGCGAAAGGCCATGACCACCACCAGATCGTCCTCGGTCAGATCCACCAGTTCCTCGCTTAAGCTCTGCCCCGGCTGTGGCAGAACCTGCACCTGCCCGCGCGCCTGCAGCAGCTGCTGGCGCAGATGCAGCGCCACCGGCCAGGAGTTGCGCATGCCGATAATCGCAATACGCCGGGCGTTGACCATCCCGCTGATCGCATCGGCAAACTGCTGCGCATCGAGTGCATTGACCCACTGCGTCAGATTCGCCATTTCCTGCTTATAGTGCCGCGCCAGCAGCGTATTCCCCTGCACCGCATCGCGATGATCGGTCAGCGGCATCCCGCTCTGGCGTAATGTGCGCAGCTCATCGCGCATATCCTTATATTTTTCGTAGCCCAGCCGCTTAAACAGACGGCTCACCGTGGCTTTTGACACCCCGCTCAGTTGCGCCAGCTCGGCGCTGTTATAGCTAATCAGGTCGTCGAAGTGATCGAAAATAAAATCCGCCACCCGCTGTTCCTGAGGCGACAGTGAGGCATATTGCCCTTTCAAGCGTTCATCCAGTTGTTCCATACAGCCTCTGTAACTTTTGTTTCATCAAACTATACATGATGTGAGCCCTTTCATAATGCATGCCAGTTTAAGCAAAAGGGCCGTCCCCCCGACGAATGAAACTTTACGCTCAAAGTGGAACAGCTTTTGCAGCGCTGACATCACGTTTGGATCATGAGGACAACCCATGCAGAGTAATGTATCCGCCCACGGGATGGCGGTCGCCCCGCACCATCTGGCCAGCCAAAGTGCGGTTGCCGTGCTGCGAGAAGGCGGCAGCGCGATAGAAGCCATGGTCGCCGCGGCGGCCACCATTGCGGTGGTTTACCCACATATGAACGGCCTGGGCGGCGATGGCTTCTGGCTTATCGTCCCGCCAGAGGGCGAACCGATAGCCATTGATGCCAGCGGCGCGGCAGGTTCGCTGGCCACGCCGGAAGCCTACGCCGGGCTGGCGCAAATTCCGCACCGCGGGCCGCAAGCGGCGCTGACCGTCGCCGGGACCGTCAGCGGCTGGGATGAAGCGCTCAAGGTATCGCAGACGCTGACCGGAAAAGCGCTGCCGCTGGCGCGCCTGCTGGAGGATGCGATTCGCTATGCCTCTGACGGTACGCCGGTGACCGCCTCCCAGTCCAGCGCCAGCGCCGGAAAACTTGCCGAACTCCATGACCTGCCAGGGTTCGCGGAGACCTTTCTGGTCAATGGACAGCCACCTGCCGCCGGCAGCCGGTTTCGTCAGCCCGCGCTGGCATCAACGCTTCAGCAGTTGGTCGACGATGGCCTCGACAGTTTTTATCGCGGCCCGCTGGCACAGCGTCTGGCTGCGGGGATGGCGGCCTGTGGCCTGCCCATTACCCTTGCAGACCTGCAACAGCATCGCGCCCGTCGCCCTGTGCCGCTGAGGCTTCAGCACCAGCACGGCGAACTGTGGAACCTGGCGCCACCAACGCAGGGGTTGGTCTCACTGGCGATCCTCGGAATTACCGACCGGCTGGCGATGCACGATGCCGATGACGCGCAGACCGTGCACCGTATCGTCGAGGCCACCAAGCAGGCTTTTGGCTTACGCGATGCCCACATTACCGACCCTCGCCACCTCGATGTGGATATTCAAAGCCTGCTCGACCCGCAGGCGCTCCAGCAGTTGGCTGACAACATCGACGATCGACAGGCCGCTCCGTGGGGGGCAGGAAAAGGTCCCGGCGATACCGTCTGGATGGGGGTGATGGACAGCAGCGGGCTGGCGGTCTCCTTTATTCAAAGTCTTTATCATGAATTTGGCAGCGGCGTCGTACTACCGGATAGTGGGATCGTCTGGCAAAACCGCGGGGCCTCGTTCAGTCTCGACCCCGCACATCTGCTGGCGCTGGCGCCAGGCAAACAGCCGTTTCATACCCTCAACCCCGCCGCCGCGCGCCTCAACGATGGCCGGGTCATGGTTTACGGTTCGATGGGAGGAGATGGTCAACCGCAAACTCAGGCGGCCATTTTTACCCGCTACATCCTCCAGGGCATACCGCTGCAGGAGAGTATTTCGCGACCACGCTGGCTGCTGGGCCGAACCTGGGGACAAACCTCTGATTCACTGAAACTGGAAGGCCGCTTCGCGCCGGAGAGTATCGCCCGTCTGCGGGCACTGGGTCATGACGTGGAAGTGCTGGCCGATTATAGCGAAGCCATGGGCCACGCTGGCGCCATCGTCCGCCATCCCAACGGCCTGTTTGAAGGGGCGTCCGATCCACGCAGCAACGGCTCCGCCGCCGGTTATTAGGAGACGAAGATGAAAGAGAGTGTAAACGACTGGCACGCTTATCTGGCGCAAATGGAACACCTGCTGGCGCTGGAACTGGACGACACTCGTCGCAGCGAACTTCAGCTACAGTTCAGTCGCATTGCCGCCATGGCCGGGCCGCTGATGGCCTTTCCCCTCGATGAACGTCTGGAGATTGCCGGAGTATACAAAGCATGACACTGACTGAGATGACGATTGCTGATATTCAGCGCGCGCTGGCCAATGGCGAGTTGAGCGCCAGAGAGATTGCCCGCCGCACCCTGGACGACATAGCGCAGGTTAACCCGCGAATTAATGCCTGGACGCAGATCACCGAAAGCCGGATGCTTGCCGAAGCTGACCAGATTGATGCGCTGCGTCGAACCCGTCAGCCGTTACCGGCGCTGGCCGGGGTCCCCTACGCGGTAAAAAATCTGTTCGATGTTGCCGGGGAAACGACCCTCGCTGGCGCCCAACTGTTCAGCGACCGCCCGCCTGCCGCCAACGACGGTTGGGCGGTGCGACAGATCTGCGCGGCAGGCGGCCTGCTAAGCGGAATGGTCAATATGGATGCCTACGCCTACGGGTTCACCACGGAAAACAGCCACTACGGCGCCACCCATAATCCGCACGATCTGCAGCGCATCGCCGGCGGCTCTTCCGGCGGGTCGGCAGCGGCGGTAGCCGCCGGGCTGGTGCACTTCTCTCTGGGCAGCGATACCAACGGCTCGATCCGCGTCCCGGCCTCCCTGTGCGGCATTTTTGGTCTGAAACCGACGTTTGGCCGCCTGTCGCGCGCAGGCAGCCATCCATTCGTCGCCAGCCTCGATCACATTGGCCCGTTTGCCCGTTACGTCGACGATCTGGCAGCGGTGTACGATGCCTTACAAGGACATGACCCCGGCGATGACGCCCAGGCGGACGAAGCCGTTGCCCCCACTCGCCAGCGGCTGGAACGCGGGGCGAATGGTCTGCGCTGCGCAGTGCTTGGCGGCTATTTCAGCGACTGGTGTGATAACGATGCGCGTGCCGCCGTGGCACGCGTGGCGCAGGCCCTTGAGGCGCGCGAAGAGCATGTTTTCCCCGAGGCGGAGCTTGCCCGTTCGGCGGCGTTTATCATCAGCGCCTCCGAAGGGGGGAATCAATATCTGCCGGCGCTGCGGCGTGAACCGGCACGCTTTGAACCGAACTCGCGGGAGCGTCTGCTGGCCGGGGCGATGATCCCGTCGGCCTGGTATCTTCAGGCGCAGCGTTTTCGCCGCCATGCCCGGGAAGCCATAAAATCGCTGTTTCACCATGTCGATGTGCTCATCGCCCCGGCGACGCCGTGCAGCGCAACCCCGATCGGCCAGCAGACAATGACGATCAATGGCGAGAATCTGCCCGTTCGCGCCAGTATGGGCATGCTCACCCAACCCATCTCGTTCCTCGGCCTGCCGGTGGTCACGGTCCCGCTGAGAACGGTATCCAACCAGCCCATTGGCGTGCAGTTGATTGCCGCGCCGTTTAATGAACTGGCCTGTCTGCGCGCCGCGCGCGCCCTGGAATATGCGGGCATCACTGAGGCCCGCCCTGCGGAGAAAGCAGTATGATCAATCAGGATAATATTAACCGGCCGCGCGTGCTGGCCGAGGTCACGGCCGCCTTTTACCGCTACGAAGAGGCGCTGATCAGCAACAACATTGCGGTGCTCGATGAGCTCTTCTGGCACGATAAACGAACGGTCCGCCTGGGGGCTGGCGAGAATCTCTACGGTATTGACGAAATTCGCGCCTTTCGCGCTGCCCGTCCCTCGGCGGGATTACAGCGCGAATTACGCCACACCGAGATCGTCACCTTCGGCGAGGATTACGCGATATGCAGCACCGAGTTCACCCGCGAAGGGAGTGAGCGGATCGGTCGCCAGCAGCAAACCTGGGTCCGTTTTCCCTACGGCTGGCGAATTGTCGCCGCGCAGGTCAGCCTGATGAGCTAACCCGGCGCTGAGCCGGGTTAGCGGGGAACACAAACTATTCCCGGAACGGATGGACTTCGCGCCAGTGCCCGGCTATCTGCTGGCGCGTACAGACCCAGACCCGCTCGTGCTGCTGCACATAATCGAGAAAACGCTGCAAGGCGCGAAAGCGACCCGGCCGGCCCAGCAGGCGGCAGTGCATGCCAATCGACATCATCTTCGGTGCATATTCCCCCTCTTCATACAGCACATCGAAGCTATCTTTGAGGTAGGTATAAAACTGCTCGGCGGTGTTGAAGCCCTGCGCGGTGGCAAAGCGCATGTCATTGGCGTCGAGGGTATAGGGGACGATCAGATGCGGCTTGCACGAACCGTCGCCGCACTGCACCTTAGTCCAGAAGGGTAAATCATCGCCATAGTAGTCGCTGTCGTAATCGAAACCGCCGTGTTCTACCACCAGCCGGCGCGTGTTGGGGCTGTCCCGTCCGGTGTACCAGCCGGTTGGCGGCTTGCCGAACAGGTCGGTTAAGACGTGCACCGCCTTGTGCAGATGCTCGCGCTCCATGTCGATATCCATATTCTGATAGTGGATCCAACGCCAGCCGTGACTGACCACATCGTAGTCGGCAGCTTTGATCGCCGCGACGATATCGGGGTGGCGCGCGAGGGCCATCGCCACGCCGAACACCGTCAGCGGCAGACCGCGCCGGCTGAACTCCTGATGGATGCGCCAGAACCCGGCGCGGCTGCCGTACTCATACAGCGAGTCCATCGACATATGCCGGTCCGGGTAGCTGGCGGCACCGATAATATCGGAGAGAAACTGCTCGGAACCGGCGTCGCCATGCAGAACGTGGTTTTCCGCCCCCTCTTCATAATTGAGGACGAACTGCACGGCAATGCGCGCCTGGTTCGGCCACTGCGCATGCGGCGGCTGACCGGCGTATCCTCGCAGGTCGCGAGGGTAATTCTGTGCTGCTGACGTCATCTCCCACCCCTTAAAGTGAAAATGTATTGAATGTCTGAAATTTACCGCTCAGATTTTTGGCTTCCGGGAACGCTAAATCCCCGCGTTTGCTGGTCGACAGACCCAGCGCCACCAGAGACTCCACCATTTTCACCGCCGCGCTGACGCCATCAATGACCGGCACCTGCAGTTCACGAGTCAGCTCCTGGGCCAGGGTGGCCATTCCGCCGCAGCCCAGCACGATGGCGCCGCAGCCGTCCTCTTTTAATGCCTGGATACAGCGCGCGCGCACCTTCTCCTGCGCCACACCGCTGCCGTCTTCCAGCGCCAGCACCGGTAGATCAATAGCGTGCAACCCGGCGCAGTGATCGTAAAAGCCATACTGATGCAACAGATGGCGAGCGATAATCAGGGTACGCGGCAGCGTAGTCACTATCGAAAAGCGCGTGGCCACCAGCGTGGCCATATGCATCGCCGCTTCGGCAATGCCAATCACCGGTCCCTGCGCCAACTCGCGGGCCGCCAGCAACCCCGGATCGCCAAAACAGGCGATCACGTGGCCGGAAACGCCCTGCTGTCGGCCGGCCTGAATCTGCTCCAGCACGCCGACGGCGGCAATGGCTTCATCAAAATGGCCTTCGATGGAAGGCACGCCTTCCCGTGCCGAGACCGCCACGATATCGGTCCCCGGCGCTGCCGCCATGCGGGCGGCGGTCGCAATGGTGTCGGTCATCCCGGCATTGGTATTGGGATTAATCACTTGTATACAAATAGCGGCCATCATAGCTCCTTGTCACCGGCAAAAAGCCGGGCAAAATCAGGCAGGCATTCACCAGCCCGCTCAAAGCAGAGGCTGGCAACAATATGTTCAAAATGGTGCGTTAACGCCGCACTCAGGGGCGACAACGCTTTTTCCCGTAGCAGTTGGACAAGCTGTTCGTGATCGTCGCAGCGGCAGCCCTGGCGCCACGGCGCGCCCCATGCGGCTATCACTAATGAAGAGCGCTGGCTCAGGCGAGTCACCATTTCGGTAAGGACCTGATTCGCGGAAATGGCCTGTAGCTGAATATGAAATTCGGCGGAAAAGCGAATCGCCGCCGGGCCATCGTAGGCTTCATGCGCCTGCTGCTCCTGGCGAATAATCGCCTCCAGCGCCGCCAGATGCGGTGGCTGACAGTGGGCAATCACATCGGGCAGATTCGCCACCTCGAGCAGCGCGCGAGTGCGGAAGATCTCCCTCGCCTCTTCCACCGTCGGGCTGGCGACCTGTGCACCACGTTTGGGCGTTAATGTGACCATTTGCACAGTATTGAGTCGTTGTAGCACCTTGCGGATCCCGGTGCGACTCACGCCGAAGACCTCTGCCAGAGCCTCCTCAGGCAACTTGCTGCCCGGCGGCAACTGATGTTCCACGATGGCGGTCATCAGGGCCTGATAGATAGATTCATCCTTGTCATGCAGCGCTGCTGCGGCCTGCAGACGGTTTTCATTACGCATTCATCCACTCCGGATTTTACTTTTCGATAGCCAATCGTATACACAAAATAAATTTATTGTATACAAGATTAACGATTTTGGCCTGAATCCTGCAACAGTCCCAACCAGTAACGTAAAAAGGTTTTTCATTCAGAGGAGCAGGTTTCATGCCAAACAGACAACATACCCATCAGGTTAAGGACGCTGACTCCACCGTCGGCTACAGTCCACGGCTGTGTAATGAGGATCTGGCGCCGACGCGCGACCAGAACTGGAGCTGGTACAACATCTTTTCTTTCTGGATGTCGGACGTCCATAGCATGGGAGGCTACGTGGTGGCGGCGAGCTTCTTTACTCTTGGACTGGCCAGCTGGCAGGTACTTCTCTGCCTGCTGGTGGGCATTTGTATCGTCCAGCTGTGCGCCAACCTGGTCGCAAAGCCGAGCCAGATGGCTGGCGTGCCCTATGCGGTCATCTGTCGTCAGGCATTTGGCGTCTTTGGCGCCAATATACCGGCGGTGATCCGCGGTCTTATCGCCTTCGCCTGGTACGGTATTCAGACCTATCTGGCGGCTAACGCGCTGATGCTGGTGTTGCTGAAGTTCTGGCCTTCGCTGGCGACATTCACCGAAGCCACCTTCCTTGGCCTGTCGCACCTCGGATGGCTCTGTTTCGCCACCATGTGGCTGCTACAGGCGATGGTCTTCTGGCACGGGATGAGCGCCATTAAGCGCTTTATTGATATCGCCGGTCCGGCGGTCTACGTGGTGATGCTGGCGCTGGCGGGCTGGATTGTATACAAAACCGGCTTTGACGGTATTTCCTTTACCCTGGCCAGCAAATCGCTGACCACAGGCGAACAGACCTGGCAGATGATCACCGCCACCGCGCTGGTGGTCTCCTACTTCTCCGGCCCGCTGCTGAACTTCGGCGACTTCTCGCGCTATGGCAAAAGCATGGGCGAAATCCGTCGCGGTAATCGCTGGGGTCTGCCGTTTAACTTCCTGCTGTTCTCAATCGTTACCGTGGTGATTGTCTCCGGCACCCAGTCGCTGTTCGGCCGTATGATCACCGACCCGATTGAAACCGTCAGCCGCGTGGGGAATGATCTGGCGGTCGCCATTGGCCTGCTGACGATGATTACTGCCACCATCGGGATCAATATTGTCGCCAACTTTGTCTCACCGGCGTTTGACTTCTCCAACTGCTCACCGCAAAAAATCAGCTTCCGTACTGGCGGCATGATCGCCGCGGTCGGTTCCATTCTGCTCACGCCGTGGAACCTGTTTAACTCACCGGAGTTGATTCACTATACGCTGGATGTTTTGGGCGCCTTTATCGGCCCGCTGTTTGGCATTCTGATTGTCGACTTCTACCTGATTAAGCGCGGCCAGGTGTCCGTCGACGACTTGTTTGATGACACTCCGCAGGGCCAGTACTGGTATCGCAACGGCTTTAACCCGAAAGCCATCGCGGCGCTGATCCCTTCGGTGGCGATCGGTCTGGTGATTAGCTTTATCCCGGCCCTGCATGAAGTGGCGAACTTTAGCTGGTTTATCGGCGTCTTCCTGAGCGGCGCGGCCTATCGCTGGATCGCTCGTGACGATCGCGCCCCTGCCGCCGCATCGCGTTTCGCCTCCCGCCCGATGACTCAGAAAGAGTAGCGTCCTCTCTTTTGCCGCGGCATCGCGCCGCGGCATGTCCCGTCCGCCAAACTGGCATTAAATTTGCTCGATATACCTGCCCTTATCTGGAACAAAGAAGGTTGTCTTGATGATTGAGTACCATACCGCCGTTCGCGGCGCCTTTTTCGATATCGCCACCCTCGCCGACAGCGCCGACGATATCGCTCGCCATGCGCGCTACCTTGATGATGGCGTGTTGTTTATCCAGCAGGGAAAAATTCAGGCGCTGCTGCCGTGGCGGGAGGGCGAGCAGTACCTGGATCCGCAAAAAGGCTACCTCGATCTGCGTGGGCAGCTGTTACTCCCCGGTTTTGTCGATGCCCACGTGCATTATCCGCAAACTGAGATGATTGGTGCCTTCGGCGAGCAGTTGCTGGAGTGGCTAACCACTTACACGTTTCCGGTGGAGAGTCAGTTTTGCGATGAAGAATATGCCGCAGAGATCGCGCAGTTCTTTATCAACCAGCTGCTGAGCCATGGCACCACTACCGCACTGGTATTTTGTACCCTGCATCCCGAATCTGTCGATGCGCTGTTTACCGAAGCCCTGCGGCTGAATATGCGCCTGCTCGCCGGTAAGGTGATGATGGACCGCCACACCCCGGACTATCTGAGTGAAACGGCGGAGCAGAGCTACTGGCAAACCCGGGAGCTCATTCAACGCTGGCACCATCAGGGCCGCCTCGGCTACGCCATCACGCCGCGGTTTGCCCCCACGTCGACGCCGGAGCTGCTGACAGCGGTTCAGCGCCTGCGGGAAGAGTTCCCGGACACCTGGCTGCATACCCACCTCAGCGAAAACCTCAATGAGATAGCGTGGGTGAAAAGCCTGTGGCCGGAGCATGAGCACTATCTTGATGTGTATCACCACTATCGCTTGACCGGCGAACGCAGTGTATTTGCCCACGGCATCCACCTGGCCGACGCGGAGTGGCAATGCCTGCACGAGACCGGCTCGGCGCTCGCCTTCTGCCCAACCTCAAACCTGTTTCTCGGCAGCGGCCTGTTCCGCCTGCCCACCAGTTGGCAGCGGAAGGTTCGTATCGGCATCGGCAGCGACGTCGGCGCGGGGACGACTTTCAGCATGCTCCGTACACTGGGTGAAGCCTATAAAGTGGCACAGTTGCAAAGCTATCGTCTGCGCGCCAGCGAAGCCTTTTACCATGCCACGCTGGGCGGCGCCCGCGCGCTGTGTCTTGATGAGAACATAGGCAACTTCCAGCCGGGAAAAGAGGCCGACTTTGTCGCCATCACCCCGGGGGTAACGCCGTTGCAGCGGCTGCGCCTCTCCCGCTGTCAGGATATTTATGAACAGCTGTTTGTCCTGATGACGCTGGGCGACGAACGCAATATTCATCAGACCTGGGTCAACGGCGAGTGCGTCTGGCAAAGAGAGGCGGAGTAAGCAAGCCCGGCAAGATGCCGGGCGTCGGTGCGCTCAGCTTCCCCGATAGGTTGACCAGCCGCCCGGAGCAATCAAGAACGGCAGATGGAAATGCTCATCTGCCTCCTCGGCAATCGCAAAATCAATCTGCGCGCACAGATACAGCGTCTCAAGGCCGCCGCGTGTGAACCAGTCGCCCGTCTCCGCCACCAGCCGATAGCGACCGGCGGCCAGCTTGCCCGCCGCCAGCGACGCGATACGGCCATTTTCATCCGTGATACCGCTGGCGATAGATTGCCCTCCCCGCAGCAGGTTGACCGCCACTCCCTGTGCAGGCTTTCCGCTGGAAATATCCAGAATATGGGTACTTAACGTATTCATTCGCCAATGGCTCCCGTTAGTCGTAATAAGGTAATTTCACGTAACTGCGCCAGCGCAAACTCTACCTCTTGCGCCGGGCTGTGGTTCAACCGTTGCGTCAGCGCCTGCAATATTTCCTCCCCGCTACGTCCTTTGGCGCGTATCAGGAATACCCGACCGAAGCGCGCTTCGTAGCGGGCGTTGCCCTCCGTTAACGCCTGGATGAGCGAGGCGTCGCGATCGTTGACCGCCGCCTGTTCCTGTCGCGACAGCGCGGCATGCCCGTCCCGGGCCGCGGGTTTTTCGCCAATGCGCGGATGCGCGCTCAGCGCCAGGTCCAGCTCTGGCTCGCCCCACGTCAGTGATTTCTCCTGCGCCACGGCGATCAGTGCTGCAAGGTTCGGATAGGGCCGGGCTTGCACCAGTGCCGTCACCCAGCCGTCTATCGCCACGCACGGTTCCAGCAGACGCGCCGCCTCGTCGGGAGGCAGTTGATTAAAATGGGTAAGCGGAATCATCGTCCCTCCTTGCCGCTGCCGGGCGTTGCCCGCGCGATATCGCGCTGCACAGGGTGGTCGCCAGTTGTTGGTCACGCAGGTGAAGTCCAGCGCGATTGCGCACTGTCCGGGCCGCAAACTGACGGTTGTTCTTGTTTTGCAATATCATCATTCCCCCGTTTCGCATAAACGTTGTCTGCACAGTGCACAAAGCAGGCCAGAGTGATGCCGTGGGTCGCGTACCAAGTGCGTAGTTTAATAACTAACTGTTTATTAAAGATAATCACCTCATATCGTCATCACGTGCCCGCTCAGGTGTTGTATGCTGCCGATGAAACATTCGATTCCACCATCCTCTATAAGAAATTTTTAGTTCATAAAAATGGCAGTTGCCACCCTTTGATGCACCGGATAGGTGCAAAATATCGCCAAATTGTCGCCGCAACGCCGATTTTGGTGCTTTGAGCAAGCTGGTACGCAAATTGCTCAACTCCTTCACGACGTAATATAAGGAGAACAGCATGAAAGCATTAGTGATTGGCGCCGGTATCGGCGGCCTGAGCGCGGCGGTGGCCCTGAAGAAGGTGGGAATCACCTGCGAGGTGTTTGAGGCGGTGAAAGAGATTAAACCGGTCGGCGCGGCGATCTCTATCTGGCCAAATGGCGTGAAGTGTATGAAAAATCTCGGTATGGGAGAGATCATCGAAACCTATGGTGGCCAGATGCACTTTTTAGCCTATAAAGAGCATCAGCACGGAGAAACCCTGACCCGGTTTAGCCTTGCTCCGCTGGTCGAACGCACCGGTGGCCGCCCCTGCCCGGTGTCACGCAGCGAGTTGCAAAGAGAGATGCTCGATTTTTGGGGGCGCGAGGCGGTACAGTTTGGCAAACGGGTGACCCATGCGGAAGAAAACGCCGACGGCGTCACCGTCTGGTTTACCGACGGGACCTCGGCCCAAGGTGATTTTCTGATCGCCGCCGACGGTAGCCACTCGGCACTGCGCCCCTACGTACTTGGCCATAAACCCGAACGCCGCTATGCCGGTTACGTCAACTGGAACGGACTGGTGGATATCGATGAGAGTATTGCGCCAGCGGATCAGTGGACCACCTTCGTCGGCGAAGGCAAGCGCGTCTCACTGATGCCGGTGGCGCATGGCCGTTTCTATTTCTTCTTTGATGTTCCGCTGCCCGCCGGTCTGGCCGAAGATCGGCATACCCTGCGCGACGATCTCAGCCGCTACTTCAGCGGCTGGGCGCCCGCGGTACAAAAACTGATTGCCGCCCTCGATCCGCAGACAACCAATCGCGTGGAAATCCATGACATTGAGCCCTTCGATACCCTGGTTCGCGGCAAGGTCGCACTGCTCGGCGACGCCGGACACAGCACGACTCCGGACATCGGTCAGGGCGGCTGCGCGGCGATGGAGGATGCGGTCGTGCTGGGCGATATTTTCCGTGAAAATCGCGAGATTGTTTCCGCGCTGCGGCAGTACGAAGCGAAGCGCTGCGCGCGCGTACGCGACCTGATCCTCAAGGCACGCAAGCGCTGCGATATCACACACGGGAAAGATATGGCCCTGACCCAGGCGTGGTATCAGGAGCTCAAAGAGGAGACTGGGGAGCGCATTATCAATGGCCTGTGCGAAACCATCCAGGGCGGTCCACTGGGCTAACCTCCCCCGACGGTCTGCATCTCCTCCATCACTGCGGTCAATTTTTGAATCGCCATTTGCGCCGGGCGGGACAGCTGGCGCGATGGCGCCGTACACAGCGCCAGCGTCAACGGCCGCAGCAGCTTATTGCGCAGCGGAATAAACGTCAGCTGGCCGCTTTTCACCTCATCCAGCACATCCAGCAGGCTCAGAATGGTCACGCCGCTGCCTTTCAGCACCAGCGATTTAATCAGCCGTATATCGTTACAGCTGATGCTGTTGGCCGGACTAAAATCATAATGGCGATAGAGCATGCCAACACGTTCGTGAACAATCAACGGCGCGCCTGGGACGATATGGCGCTGCTGGCTGAGCTCTCCCAAGGAGAGCGCGGCGGCATCAGCCAGGGGATTATCCGGGCGCATGATAACGCCCATTTCCAGTTCAACAAACGCCAGTACGCTCAGCCCCGCCTGGCCTTCCGGGTCAAGAATCAGGCCGAAATCGAGATCGGCCTGGCGGACTTTTTCACTGACCGTATGGCTGTCGGCCACCTGTAAAACCAGCTCCAGCCAGTCCCAGGTGCTGATGATATCGGCCAGCGCCGCCGCAAAGCTGCCCTCCACCAGCGCCTGCACCATGCCGACACTGACCGTTCCTCGCTTAAGTCCCTGCAGCTCATCAAACTTTTGCCGGGTCAGGCGAAACTCTTTTTGCCAGCGCAGCAGATTGTCATACAACAACTCGCCAGCCGTCGTCATCCGCAGCCCTTCTGGTAGACGTTCGAACAGCGGCGTCCCAAATGCCTCTTCGGCCTGCAGGATCTGACGATTAATCGCCGAAGCCGAAATATGCAGCTTTTCAGCGGCCCGACGCAGGCTGCCGCTGCGGGCGACTTCAGCAAAATAGAGCGCAAAACGCGAAAACGGACTCATACCTACCCTGTCCTCTTTTTTGCAACGGGTTAGTGAATTAATGCTGATGGATGTCAACACCCTAATATGACAACAATAAACTCACAACAATTAAACAAATGTATTTTGTGAGCAGGAAGGAAAATCATGAACAGAGCTACGCCAACGCCCCCCGCCCATTGCACTTTCGATCCTGAAGACTGGCTACGCCTGGCCCGCTGCTGGCATCCGATCGCCCGCTCCGAAGATATTGGTGCCGCGCCGGTAAAAGCCGTGCTGCTGGATGAACAGTTGGTTATCTATCGCATCAAAGGCCAGGTCGTGGTCGCACGCGACGTCTGCCCGCACCGCGGCGTGCCGCTGACACTGGGCTTCCATGATGAAGAAGGGATCGTTTGCCCCTATCATGGCCTGCGCTTCGGGGAAGATGGTCTCTGCAATCGCATACCCTCAAGCCCCGATCGACCGGTGCCAGCGAAGCTTAATCTCACCAGCTACGCGGTCGAAGAGCGCTACGGGCTCATCTGGACCTGCCTGGCTTTCGATGCGGAAAACCCGATGCCGTTGCCCACCATGCCCCACTGGGACGATGAGGGCTTTCAGCAGATCAACTGCCCGGCCTTTGAAGTCAACGGCTTTGCCGGTCGCCAGGTCGAGGGATTTCTCGATGTTGCCCACTTCGCCTGGATCCATACCGACACCTTTGCGGATCCTGATAATCAGGTAGTTCCCGACTATACCCCGCAGGAGACGCCTTTTGGCTTCATCGCCGATTACTGGAGTTCGGTCGGCAATTACCCGGCCAGCTCTGAATTTCGTGCGCCGGACGGCTTCCAGTGGTTGCGTCATTTTGAGATGCACCTGCCCTTTACGGCGACTCTGACGATCCATTTCCCCGGCGATGCCCGGCTGGTCATCATGAATGCCGCGTCGCCGGTATCATCGCGGGTGACCCGAATGTTTGCCCCCATTGCGCGCAATTTTGACCTGCATGTGCCGGTTGAAGAGGTGCATGCCTTCAACCTTCGCGTGTTCGAAGAGGACCGTCTGATGGTGGAGACCCAGCGTCCAGAAAGGTTGCCGCTGGACTTAACGCTTGAAGCGCATATTCCCGCCGATCGCAGTTCAATCGCCTATCGTCGTAGCCTGAAAAAAATGGGCTTTGGTGAGTTTTTCCTGGTGTAAGGGGAGAAGAAAGATGAGTGACGTACTGAAGGTCGTTGTCGATGGCCTGTGGCGCGAGGGGGACAAAAGTCTCGCCATCAGATTGTTAGCCCAAGACGGCAAACCGCTTCCCGGCTGGCTGCCGGGGGCGCATATTGACGTTCACCTGCCCTGCGGAATAATTCGCCAGTATTCGCTTACCGGTCCCCACGGTGAAGCGGGCGCCGACGCTTATCTGATCTGCGTTAGCCGGGAGAACGCTTCCCGCGGCGGGTCACGGTATATCCATGAGACGCTGCGCCCGGGCCAGACGCTGCTTATCTCCCCGCCGCGCAATCTGTTTGCCCTGCGGCCTGCGCAACGGGTAACGCTCCTGGCCGCCGGCATTGGCATCACGCCGCTGTACACCATGGCGCTGCATCTCGAAGCGGCGGGTACGCCATTTGAGCTGCATTATTACGTTAAACGTCGGGAAAATGCGGCCTTTGTGGGCGAAATGGCAAAAATCATCAGTCGTGGTACCTGCGTGGTCCATTGTTCAGACGAAGGACAAAGTCCGCGTGCGTCGTTAGCCGATACGCTGGGTGATGCGTGCGCCGACCACCATCTGTATCTCTGCGGCCCGTCGGGTTTTATGGATACCGCCCGGCGGATCGCGGTGGAGAAAAACTGGCCCGAGGTGCAGATTCACAGCGAAGCATTCCAGCCCCTGAAGGCCACCACGACCGCCCATCAGGATACGTTTACCGTCACCCTGGCGTCATCGGGCGAGACGTGGCCGGTGCCGGGCGATAAAACCATTGCCCAGGTGCTTCAGGAAAATGGCGTCGCCGTGCCGCTCTCCTGTGAAATGGGGATGTGCGGCGCCTGCCTGACACCGCTGATGGCCGGTCAGGCCGATCATCGTGATACGGTTCAGTCTGAGGCCGAGAAATCCGCTGCCGTGCAACAGATAGCCCTGTGCTGTTCCCGCAGTCGCTCGGCAAACTTACTGATTGATTTGTAATTGTTGACCTCTCCGGGGTCTGATGATCGCGCGCAGCAGGATCTCAGACGCCGGAACTTTCCCTCCCCCGCGCATATCACTTTCAAATAAAACTCATTACAATCAATAAGATCTTTGATTATGCCATTCATCCATAATTAAGATAAAAATTATTCATTTCCTTTCTGAATCAATCATTGCCATATTTGTATGACAAATAACACCACAGCGAACGAGCCGCGACGATATCATGGCAGCGACACTACAAGAGAAACAGATTCAGGCGCAAAATCTGCAGGAGCGGGGATTATTGCGCCGGGCCTTAGCTCTCTGGAACGAAATAGCGCGAGACGGCGACAGCGAGCTGACGCCGGTAGCCCGACACAAACAACAGGAGATTGCCGCCTTGCTGGAGCAGCAAAAAGTTGAGAAAGAGGCCGCGAAATATCACTGCCGATCACATATCGACGCCGATCGGGAATGCATTCTGGCGCATCTGCGTAACGGTATGAAACCGCGGGAAATTGAAGGGTTAACGCTGCGTTCCAGCGCGTTTATCTACAGCTGCAAAAAACTGCTGTCCGGAAAATAACCACACGTGGCGACGATAGTTGACCAGCTTTCTGGATATTGCAGCCTCTGCCGCCGTTTCCAGACAGGTGTTCAGGATCCCCCGAAACACCAATCATAATATGGAGTTGTATCCGAAATTTTGCCAGCCAGCTATTGGCTGGCTTTTTTCGCCTCCCCATGCGGCCGTTGCGGCTGACTTTCCCGGACATTTTTCATTTAGCTACCGGGCGTATCTGGCCTTGTTATCTTCGTACAGCGCGTTAAAAACTGGCTCCATTCCCGCCAGCATCGTCTCACGTTTTTCCTGCCGCTGGATACGCTCCTGCACCGACTGCAATGCCCGCGTCTCCGTCAGGTTACGGTGAAACGTTTCGCGCTGGGCGACGGCATCGCCTCCACCTCTTTTTTCACCGCCTGCAGACATGCGCAGTAGTCGCACTTCACCGATAGCAAAGAGGAAGTGAGTGGTATCTGATGCATATTTTTTCAGTTGTTCAGTGGCCCCGGGTAACGTGTAAAGGATGGGTGAATGACGGCTCACATTAAGAGAACTCAAGGACTAACGCCAGCATGCCGGCGCGGAAGCGCGGCGAGAATAGCGGGTATGAATCCGGAAAGCGCATTCCTGGCCGCCTGAGCGTGCGCCCCGAGATGATTTCATCCCCGTCACGGTCGCCAGTAGAATAAATGACGCCAGAAACATCCTGGCGTCATTTCCGTGTATTAAGGCATGAATACCCGCCCTTTGCCGCTGACCTCAATATGTACCCGCCGACCTGGCGTCCAGTCCGCCCGACTGACGGTTTTCAGGGTCAACGTCTGCTGCGCGATCGCCAGCGTTAAGGTCGACAGATGGCCGGAAAAATCGACGTCGACGATAGTGACGGCACTCTCCTCATTCTGGCACGGCGTAATCATCAACTGTTCCGGGCGCAGCATGACCCGCCCCTGCCCCGTGGCGTCGTCATTATCGGTAAGCAGCACGCCAATCGCGCACTGCGCCCGTCCGCCCTCAAGCTCGGCGGGCAGCACCAGCGCATCGCCAAGAAACAGCGCCGTGGTTTCATCGGCGGGCCGCGAATAGACCTCAAACGGGGTACCCACTTGGGTAAAGCGCCCCTGACGCATAACCGCGACCTGGCTGGCAAACGACAGCGCTTCATGTTGATCGTGGGTCACCAGAATCGAGGCGACGCCAGCCTGAGCAAGCAGGTCTGCCGTCGCCTTTCGCGTGGCGGCGCGCAGGCCGGTGTCAAGAGCGGAAAAGGGTTCATCCAGCAGCATCAGCGATGGCTGCTGCGCCAGCGCCCTGGCAAGGGCCACGCGCTGCTGCTGGCCGCCGGAAATTTCATGCGGCCAGTGCGCGGCCAGTTGGCCATCCAGTGACACCATCTCCATCAATGCCGCAACCCGATGCCGCTTCTCCTGCCGGGAACAATCCAGGCCCCAGGCAATATTGTCGGCGACGTTAAGGTGCGGGAACAAGGCCCCTTCCTGCGGGACAAAACCGATGCCGCGCTGATGGGCGGGAATAAAAACCCCCTCATCAAACAGCGTTTTGCCCTGCATCACGATGCGCCCGGCATCCGGCGTTTCAAACCCGGCAAGAATACGCAGCAGCGTTGTTTTTCCCGAGCCGGATGGCCCTACGATGGCCGTACGGCTGCCGGGGGCCACCGACAGACAAAGGTTATCCAGCACCTGAATATCGGCAAAAGATTTTGCGATAGCGGTTAATTCCAGCATTTACAAACCTGCAATTTTTTTCGACTGGTGATAGAGCACACCGGTCAACGGTAGAGAAATCGCGATCATCAGCATCGCGTAGGGCGCCGCAGCGACATAATCTATCTCGCTGGTTAAGGCCCAAAAGCCGGTGGCCAGCGTGCGGGTTCCCAATGGTGAAAGCAGCAGCGTCGCGGTCAGTTCGTTGCTGACACCGAGAAAGACCAGAGCGGCCCCGGCCGTCGCGCCCGGCGCGGCGAGACGCAGTGTGATGCTCCACAGCGCTCGCACCGGACTTCTTCCCAGACTCCGCGCAACGTTTTCCAGTTCCACCGGCGCCTGAGCGATTCCCGCGCGAAGGTTGATCAGCGCGCGAGGCATAAACATCAATAGGTAGGCCGCAAACAGCGTCACTTCGGTCTGATAGATGGGCCGGGCGTAGTGAATGGTCACCGTGACCAACGCCAGTGCGGTCACGATTCCCGGCAGCGAGCTGGTTATGTAATTGCACCCTTCAAGCAGGCGAAACAGACGATGCGGATAGCGAATCCCCAGCCAGGCGATGGGGATTCCGCAAGCGGTCGTCAGCAACGCCCCGCTGGCCCCCAGCATGACCGTCTGGCGAAGTGAGAGCCACAGATCGGCGTTCATCCAGTTCCCGAGTCCCCCCAACCAAAGCCAGCGGCACAGCACCATCAGCGGTACCCCCAGCGCCAGCAGCACCAGCACGCACAGCAGCGACTGCGCAGCGAGAGTCGCCATCACGTTCATGTGTTTGCGTTTTTGCTCGCGCGCGGCCCCGGCACCAATACGGGCATAACGCGCTTTCCCCCGTGTGATGCTCTCCAGCAGCAGAAAAGCCAGGCAGCACAGCGCCAGCACGCCGGCCAGCATATTGGCCGCCGGACCGCTGAACGTGGACTGGAACTGGTCATAGATAGCGGTCGTAAAGGTGTCGAAACGGATCATCGCGTACAGGCCGTATTCCGCCAGCAGGTGCAGCGCCACCAGCAGCGCGCCGCCGCAAATGGCCAGCTTCAGCTGCGGTAACACTACGCGGAAAAAAACCTTCCACGGCGGCGTGCCCAGCGAGGCGGCAACGTCTTCCAACGTCGGATCCAGGCGGCGAAGCACCGCCGCTACCGGCATATAGATAAAAGGATAGTAGGCAAGCACCGAGAGGAACACGCCTGAGGAGAGGCCGTGCATCGATGGCACCGCGCTGACCCAGGCATAACTCTGGACAAACGCTGGAATCGCCAACGGGGCAACCGCCAGCGCTGACCAGACCTGCCGTCCCGCCAGGGTCGTGCGTTCGGTCAACCACGCGACCACCACGCCGAGCGCAATACACGCCGGGACGGTCAGGGCACTGAGCCACAACGTATTACTGAGCAGTTCCCCGACGCGCGGACGGAATACCAGCGCCTTAATCGTCGCCCATCCGGTATCAATACCCACGGCAATCACAAAACCCGGCGGGAGGAGCGCTAATAATGAAAACAATACCGCTAGTGCAACCATCGGAAATGCAGGACGCCTGCGCTCAGGCAGGCGTCGTACTTTTTTTCCGAGTGTAAGACTCAGACCAGACATAAGGTATTCACTTCACCGGAGGGATCACAGCAGGCCAGCTTGCGTCATCAGTTCGATAACTTTTTTGCTGTTCAGCGAAGATGGCTCGACTTTCGGCGCATCCAGCGCCTTCAGCGGCGTCAGTTTCGGGTTAGAGGCAGCATCAACGCCCACGGCATATTCAAATGCGTTATTGGTTCTCAGTTCATCCTGACCCTGTTTGCCGGTGATCCACTTGATGAAGGCCTGAGCCTGCTCCTGATGTTTGCTGGAGGCCAGCACGCCACCGCCGGAGATGCTGACGAAGGCACCCGGATCCTGATGTTTGAAGTAATACAGTTTGGTGTTTTTGCTGTTCTCACCGGTTTTGGCCTGATCGACAAAGCGGTAGTAATGGTAAATCACCCCGCCATCAATTTGCCCGGCATTGACCGCCTTCATCACGGTGCTGTTGCCTTTATAGGCCACGAAGTTGGTTTTCATCGCTTTGAGCCAGTCTAGCGTAGCTTTCTCGCCCTTCAGCGCCAGCATCGCGCTGACAATGGCCTGGAAATCAGCGCCCGATGGCGAAGCGGCCCAGCGCCCTTTCCATTCCGGTTTCGCCAGATCCATCAGAGAATGCGGCAGTTGAGATTCGCTGATCTTTTCCGGGTTATAGACAAAAACGGTGCTGCGCGCAGCGATGCCAATCCAGCGACCGTGCTCAGGGCGGAATTCCGGTGCCACCTGGCTTAAGGTGTCGGCGTTAAGCGGCGCGAATAATTTCGCATTATCGACCAGGACCATTGACGGGGAATTTTCCGTCAGGAAAACGTCAGCCGGCGAAGCCGCGCCTTCCTGCACCAGCTGATTTCCCAGCTCGCTGTCGCCGCCGTTACGCAGAGTCACTTTGATACCGGTTTCTTTGGTAAAGCCATCCACCCATGACTTGACCAGATTTTCATGCTGTGCGTTATAGACAACAATGCCTTCACCGCTTTCGGCCGCCAGGACCTGAGGGGCAAGGAACACAGAAGCTGCGACGAGTGCGGCGGAGCAGTAAGACGACAGGCGAAAATTCATGTGCTAATCCTTAGTATTGATGGACAAATGGCCGCCGATAGTCTGGCCGGAAAGGATTAAAGCACAGAGAAATGGTAATGATAATGAAAACAATTCCCATAAAACAAAAACAGTTAAAAACACTGCCTTTCAAAGTTTTCTTATCTTAAAATGCTTTATTTAAATAAACTTAAAATGAAAGTTTAAAATAACCTTAAGAAATTCTCATTATTTCGCTGAAAATATGAAAAATTTGATCTCGATTACGTTTTTTGCGCCGGACAAAAATCCTGCGCCATCAGTTCACAGGACGCCAGCGAACGCGAAAATATGTGCCACCATCGCAGCAGGTCCTGGTACGGACGGCATGATGCTCCCCCCAAACAGACACTGATCGCTGTACGTGAAATGATCACTATTTTGTTTCCCCACCAGACGGGGATTTACAGTGGGATTATTCGGCATACAATAATGGGTCTTTGTCACGAGGTTTAATATGAATATTTATCAGGCGCAGCCCAAGGATGTGGATAAAATCCTGCCCCTGTTTCTTGCCTATCGCGAATTTTATCAGGTCGGGACGCAGCGCGAGCAGGCGCGTGATTTTATTCTGCAACGCTTACAGCTTAATGAATCGACTATTTTCTTTGCTCAAATTGCCGACCAGGTCGTGGGATTTACTCAACTGTATCCGCTGTTTTGCTCATTAGAAATGAAGCGTATCTGGTTACTGTATGACTTATTTGTTGATCCTTCGTCCCGTAAACAGGGGGTTGCTGAAGCGCTTATCGCCCGTGCCGGGCAGTTAGCCGAAGAGTCCGACTCGGCTTTTATTATGCTCAGTACCGCAACGAATAATACACAAGCCCAAGCGCTGTATGAGAAAAATGGCTTCGTGCGCGACACGGATTTCTACGTCTATAATAAGCTGTTAAATAAATAACCGCTCTCGCGGCCCCGATAATATATCGGGGTTCCGCAGCTCCGTTATCTCACTCCCTGCCGAAAACAAATTTCGCTACGATATTCAGTCAGTCAACACGGAGTGGCTTATGGCGCTAAGATTGCGGCGATAAAACAAGACTCCCCGTTCTTCAGCGCGAGGAGACGGTTAATCTTTTTAGCCTGACGGTGCAATCGCATCCGCCACAGATCGTAGCGCGCCGATCCCGGTTTGACCTTTCCCGCAGAGTGTCCATTGAGTCTGTTTGAGGTCAATACCAGATTCCCATCCGGCCGGATGGCTGGCATATCTGGCCTGCGAACGTCCGAACTGAAGGCAACCAACGTCATCGACTGGTTTTGGGGGATATTTGACGATGCCGTTATGGGTGACAGCTGTGATGCAGAGACAGGCCGTCGCGCGCCATGGGGATTTCGTGATGGCGGCCGCGATGTCGACTGGCTTCCCGTTTCCTATATTCACATGTCAGATGATGTGCTCGCAGTGGTATCACTGGCTGAGCAGGGTATTGGCATTTGCCAGAGCGATGAGTTCATCGTCCATGACCGGATACCACGTGGGCAGTTAAACGCGGTACTTCCACAACTTCGTGAGCGAACCCGGCCTTTCTCCATGATCTCTCCCCCATCGATACCAATCGACAGCCACACGAATCATGGTTGACCTTCTGACATCGGGAAAAATGACGCCCCTCCCCTCCGGACTCAGTAAAGAAAACAGAAGCGCCCCCTGTATCAGACCGTTATCCCCCGCAAGACGGGGGATAACCTATTTCCCCAACGCCGCTTCGCGTCGGTTATTTCATGGCCAGAACACGTTCCACCGTATCGACTACCGCCTGAGTCTGCGGATCAATTTCAATATTTACCCGGTCGCCCCTTTTTTTAGAATTCAGCGTAGTGCGCTGTAGCGTCTCCGGAATCAAATGCACCCAAAAACCTTCCGGCATAACCTCCCCAACGGTGAGACTCACCCCATCCACGCCAATATATCCTTTGTAAAGGATATATTTCATCGCCATCGGGTCCTGAACGTTAAGGCAGACCTGATGATTATTTG
This sequence comes from Raoultella sp., assembly GCF_039594335.1. Lineage (NCBI taxonomy): Bacteria > Pseudomonadati > Pseudomonadota > Gammaproteobacteria > Enterobacterales > Enterobacteriaceae > Klebsiella > Raoultella sp. Next base: position 12,536 of record NZ_JBCNNS010000031.1, on the reverse strand, counting down.
CCGATGTCAGAATGTGCGCCACTTCTGCGGTGGTCATAATGTGGCCCGACATCAGATGGCCACCTATTTCATCGTTGAATTTAGCGGCACGCTCGACGTTTACGTGTTCACCCTCCCGAAGGTTTCCCAGATTAGTCACGCGCAGTGTCTCTTGCATTAAGTCAAAACTGACTCTCTCCCCATCGATGCTGGTAACGGTCAGGCAACAACCGTTGTGTGCCACCGATCCTCCGGCTTCCAGCCCAGGAAGCAGTTGTGCAGGGAACTTCAGCACATGAGTACGAAAATTGTCTTTTTCGTCGATAGACAAGACCTCAGCGGTGCCTCTTACAATACCGGTAAACATATTTTGCTCCTGTCATCATTCGTGAGCGCATCATGACCATTTGACAATGAGGCACCCTCATCTGGCCCTCTGCTGAGGTTATTCCTCACCGGCCAGCCGCCGATACTGCGCAAAGCGGACACGCGCATCCTCCTCCGTTCTGCTAAAAAGCGCATCCGCAAGATGCGGCGTCGTTTTGTGCAACGAGGCGTAGCGCACTTCGCCAAGCAAGAAGTCACGGAAGCTCTCTTCCGGCTCTTCGGAATCCAGCATAAACGGCGTCTTGCCTTCCGCTTCCCGCTGCGGATGATAGCGCCACAGATGCCAGTATCCCGCTTCAACCGCCCGTTTCGCCTCGCGTTGGCTACAGCGCATCCCGGCCTTCAGCCCGTGGTTAATGCAGGCGGCGTAGGCTATCACCAGCGACGGTCCCGGCCAGGCTTCGGCCTCGGCGATCGCCCGCAGGGTCTGATCTTTATCGGCGCCCATGGCAACCTGGGCCACGTAAACATTGCCGTAGCTCATCGCCATCATGCCGAGGTCTTTTTTCCGCGTGCGTTTGCCCTGGGCGGCAAACTTAGCGATCGCCGCCACCGGAGTCGATTTAGACGACTGTCCGCCGGTATTGGAGTAAACCTCGGTATCAAACACCAGAATATTGACGTCCTCGCCACTCGCCAGCACGTGATCGAGGCCGCCGAAGCCAATATCGTAAGCCCAGCCGTCACCGCCGAAAATCCACTGCGAACGGCGAACAAAATAGTCGCGGTTCTGCCACAACTGCTCCAGTAGTGGAAAGCCCTGTTTTTCCACCGCCAGCAATTCACTGAGCCGGTCCGCGCGCTCCCGGGTTCCCTCGCCTTCGTCCTGCTGCGCCAGCCACTGGCGCATCGCGTCGATCAGTGCCTCACTCACCGGCAGCGTCAGCGCAGCGGTCATATCATCGGCGATTTGTTGCCGCACCGCCTGACCGCCAAGCATCATGCCGAGGCCAAACTCCGCGTTATCCTCAAACAGTGAGTTCGCCCATGCCGGGCCGTGGCCGCGGTGGTTAGTGGTATAGGGAATCGACGGCGCGCTGGCCCCCCAGATAGAAGAGCAGCCGGTAGCATTAGCGATCAGCATCCGGTCGCCAAACAGTTGGGTTATCAGCCGGGCATAAGGCGTTTCTCCGCAGCCCGCGCAGGCGCCGGAAAACTCCAGCAGCGGGGTTTCAAACTGGCTGCCTTTGACCGTCGTTTTACTAAAAGGATTGTTCTTCGGCGTCAGCGCCAGCGCATAGTCCCAGACCGGCGCCATCTGGCGCTGGCTATCGAGAGGCTGCATTTTTAGCGCCTTGCCGCGTGAAGGACAGATATCCACGCAGTTGCCGCAGCCGGAACAATCCAGCGGCGAGACAGCCAGATGGTAGTGATACTCCTTCGCTCCCTGCGCGGGTTTGCTCAACAGCCCGGCCGGCGCGGCGTCCTGTTCTTCGCGATTAAGCAACGCCGGGCGGATCGCCGCGTGCGGGCAGATAAAGGCGCATTGGTTACACTGCGTGCAGCCCTCGGGCTGCCAGACCGGCACTTCCAGCGCGATCCCGCGTTTCTCCCAGGCGGCGGTTCCCGAAGGAAAGGTTCCGTCCTCCATACCGACAAACGCGCTCACCGGCAGTTGGTCGCCGCACTGGCGATTCATCGGCTGTAAAATATCGCGGATAAAATCCGGCATCATGGCTGAAGCCTGCGCCACGGGTTCATCCAGCGTCGCCCAGTGGGCCGGAATCGTCACCTGATGCAGCGAAGCCATGCCCAGTTCAATCGCCCGCTGGTTCATCTCGATCACCCCCGCCCCTTTGCTACCGTAGCTTTTTTCGACCGCCTGCTTGAGGTAATCCGCGGCAGTCTGCGGGTCGATAATCGCCGCCAGCTTAAAGAACGCCGCCTGCATCAGCATATTAAAGCGCCCGCCCAGCCCGAGCTCACGGGCGATATCCACGGCGTTCAGGGTATAAAAATGGATATTTTCCCGCGCCAGATAGCGTTTGAAGCTGACCGGCAGATGCTGCTCCAGTTCCGCATCAGACCAGCTGCAGTTGAGTAAAAAGGTCCCGCCCGGTTTTAACCCATCCAGCAGGTCATAGCGCTCCACGTAGGACTGCTGCGAGCAGGAGATAAAATCGGCCTGATGGATCAGGTAGGGTGAATTGATGGGCCGGTCGCCGAAGCGCAAATGTGAGACGGTAATGCCGCCGGATTTTTTCGAATCATAAGAAAAGTAGGCCTGCGCGTAGAGCGGCGTTTTGTCACCGATAATTTTAATCGCGCTTTTATTGGCCCCGACGGTGCCGTCTGAGCCCATACCCCAAAATTTACAGGCGGTGATGCCGGCATGAGAAACCGCCAGCGTCTCCTGACGCGGCGGTAACGAGGTAAAGGTCACATCATCGACGATCCCGAGGGTGAATCCGTCCATCGGCAGCGGTTTGTTGAGATTGTCAAACACGGCAGCAATATCGTCGGGCAGAACATCCTTGCCGCCCAGCGCATAGCGGCCGCCGACAATCAGCGGCGCATCATCGTGATGGTAGAAGGCGTTTTTAACATCCAGGCACAGCGGTTCCGCCTGAGCGCCAGGCTCTTTGGTACGGTCGAGGACCGCAATACGCTGTACGGTTTTCGGCAGTTGAGCAAAGAAGTGGGCCAGCGAAAAAGGACGAAACAGATGCACGCTGAGTAGCCCGACCTTCTCTCCCGCCGCGTTCAGCGTATCCACCACTTCCTGGATGGTATCGCAGACCGACCCCATGGCGATAATCACCCGTTCGGCATCGGCCGCGCCGCTGTAGTTAAACAGATGGTATTCCCGACCGGTGAGCGCGCTGATTTGCGCCATATAGCCTTCGACAATGTCCGGCAGCGCCTGATAAAAACGGTTGCCCGCCTCCCGTTCCTGAAAGTAGATATCCGGGTTTTGCGCCGTTCCGCGAATAACCGGATGATCCGGATGCAACGCGTTACGGCGGAAACTGTCGAGCGCGGGCCGATCCAGCAGCGTCGCCAGCTGGTCATATTCCAGCACTTCGATTTTTTGAATTTCGTGCGAGGTGCGAAAACCGTCGAAGAAGTTAACAAACGGGATGCGTCCCTTAATCGCCGCCAGATGCGCCACCGCCGACAAATCCATCACCTGCTGGACGTTGTTCTCCGCCAGCATCGCGCAGCCGGTCTGGCGCACCGCCATCACGTCCTGGTGATCGCCAAAAATATTCAGCGAATTGGTCGCCAGCGCCCGCGCACTGACGTGAAAGACGCCCGGCAGCAGCTCTCCGGCGATTTTGTACATGTTGGGGATCATCAACAGCAGCCCCTGCGAGGCCGTATAGGTAGTGGTGAGCGCCCCGGCCTGCAGCGCGCCATGTACCGCGCCTGCCGCCCCGGCTTCCGATTGCATCTCCATTAAGCGCACCGGCTGGCCAAACAGGTTCTTTTTCCCCTGTGCCGCCCACTCATCGACGTTTTCCGCCATCGGCGTGGAAGGGGTAATGGGGTAAATAGCCGCGACCTCGGTAAAGGCATAAGAGATCCAGGCCGCCGCGGCGTTGCCATCCATTGTTTTCATTGTTCCGGACATTGTTCAATCCTCGAAGGTGAGAGGCATCTTCGCCGCCACAAAAAGCGGCAAACCCAGTTGTTGCCTCAAGCACAGCCTGTGCCAGCTCGCGGATTACAAAATAGTTAACGCAAATTCAACACGTTATGAAGACAGGCGCCGCGCAGGGCACAGAGAGATTGCGTGGAATAAGACACAGGGCGCGACAAGCTGTTGAACAGGCGACAAAGCGCCACAATGGCCGCGACAGGCAGAATTGTTCTGTTTCCCACATTTGGTCGCCTTATTGTGCTGTTTTGTTTTACGCCTGTCGCAGCAGGTCAGGTTTAATCAAATATAAATCAATAATTTAAATAAAATGGCACGGCTGGTATGTTCCCTGCACTTCTCTGCTGGCAAACACTCAACAACAGGAGAAGTCACCATGACCATGCGTCAATGCGCTATTTACGGTAAAGGCGGTATCGGCAAATCCACCACCACGCAGAACCTCGTCGCCGCGCTGGCGGAGATGGGTAAGAAAGTGATGATCGTCGGCTGCGATCCGAAGGCGGACTCCACCCGCCTGATCCTGCACGCTAAAGCACAGAACACCATTATGGAGATGGCAGCGGAGGTCGGTTCGGTCGAGGACCTCGAACTTGAAGACGTTCTGCAAATTGGCTACGGCGACGTGCGCTGCGCCGAATCCGGCGGCCCGGAGCCAGGTGTCGGCTGTGCAGGGCGCGGCGTTATCACGGCGATCAACTTTCTTGAAGAAGAAGGTGCCTACGAAGACGATCTCGACTTCGTCTTCTATGACGTGCTCGGCGACGTGGTCTGCGGCGGTTTCGCCATGCCGATCCGCGAAAACAAAGCCCAGGAGATCTACATCGTCTGCTCCGGCGAAATGATGGCGATGTATGCCGCCAACAATATCTCCAAAGGGATCGTTAAATACGCCAAATCCGGCAAGGTGCGCCTCGGTGGCCTGATCTGTAACTCACGCCAGACCGACCGCGAAGACGAGTTGATTATGGCGCTGGCGGAAAAACTCGGTACCCAGATGATTCACTTTGTGCCTCGCGACAACATCGTGCAGCGTGCAGAGATCCGTCGGATGACGGTTATCGAATACGACCCTACCTGCCAGCAGGCTAATGAGTACCGCACCCTGGCGCAGAAGATCGTCAACAACACCATGAAGATGGTACCGACCCCCTGCACCATGGATGAACTGGAGTCGCTGCTGATGGAGTTCGGCATCATGGAAGAGGAAGACACCAGCATCATTGGTAAAACCGCCGCCGAAGAAAACGCGGCCTGAGCACAGGACAATTATGATGACCAACGCAACAGGCGAACGTAATCTGGCGCTAATCCAGGAAGTCCTGGAGGTGTTCCCGGAAACCGCGCGAAAAGAGCGCAGAAAGCACATGATGGTCAGCGATCCGCAAATGGAGAGCGTCGGCAAGTGCATTATCTCTAACCGCAAATCACAACCCGGCGTAATGACCGTGCGCGGCTGCGCCTATGCCGGTTCCAAAGGGGTGGTATTTGGGCCGATCAAGGATATGGCCCACATCTCGCACGGACCGATCGGCTGTGGCCAGTATTCGCGCGCCGGACGACGCAACTACTACACCGGCGTCAGCGGTGTCGATAGCTTCGGCACCCTGAACTTCACCTCTGATTTTCAGGAGCGCGATATCGTCTTCGGCGGCGATAAAAAACTCAGCAAACTGATTGAGGAGATGGAGCTGCTGTTCCCACTCACCAAAGGGATCACCATTCAGTCGGAATGTCCGGTGGGACTGATTGGCGATGATATCAGCGCGGTGGCGAATGCCAGCAGCAAAGCGCTGGATAAACCGGTGATCCCGGTACGCTGCGAAGGCTTTCGCGGCGTGTCGCAGTCGCTGGGACATCATATCGCCAACGACGTGGTCCGCGACTGGATCCTTAACAATCGCGACGGACAACCGTTTGAAACCACCCCTTACGATGTGGCAATCATCGGCGACTACAACATCGGCGGCGACGCCTGGGCCTCGCGTATTCTGCTTGAAGAAATGGGGCTGCGGGTGGTCGCGCAGTGGTCCGGCGACGGCACGCTGGTGGAGATGGAAAACACCCCCTTCGTGAAGCTGAACCTGGTCCACTGCTACCGTTCGATGAACTATATCGCCCGTCACATGGAGGAGAAACATCAGATTCCGTGGATGGAGTATAACTTCTTCGGGCCGACCAAAATCGCCGAATCGTTGCGCAAAATCGCCGACCAGTTCGACGATACCATTCGCGCTAACGCCGAAGCGGTGATCGCCAGGTATGAGGTGCAGATGGCGGCGATTATCGCCAAATATCGTCCGCGCCTGGAGGGGCGTAAGGTGCTGCTCTATATGGGCGGCCTGCGACCACGCCACGTTATTGGTGCCTATGAAGATCTCGGCATGGAGATCATCGCCGCCGGGTACGAATTTGCCCATAACGATGATTACGACCGCACCCTGCCGGATCTGAAAGAGGGTACGCTGCTGTTCGATGACGCCAGCAGCTACGAGCTGGAGGCGTTCGTCAAAGCGCTGAAGCCCGACCTTATCGGCTCCGGCATCAAGGAAAAATATATCTTCCAGAAAATGGGCGTGCCGTTCCGCCAGATGCACTCGTGGGACTATTCCGGCCCGTACCACGGCTACGATGGTTTCGCCATTTTCGCCCGCGATATGGATATGACCCTGAACAACCCGGCGTGGAGCGAACTGACCGCTCCGTGGCTGAAGTCTGCGTGATTGCCTACTCACTGTCCCGTCTGTCCACCGATTTGTGGCGCGGGAGGAGAACACCATGAGCCAAACGATTGATAAAATTAATAGCTGTTATCCGCTATTCGAACAGGATGAGTACCAGGAGCTGTTCCGTAATAAACGGCAGCTGGAAGAAGCACACGATGCAGAGCGCGTGCAGGAGGTCTTTGCGTGGACCACCACCGCCGAGTATGAAGCGCTGAATTTCCAGCGTGAGGCGCTGACCGTTGACCCGGCGAAAGCCTGTCAACCGCTTGGCGCGGTGCTTTGCTCGCTGGGATTTGCCAACACCCTGCCGTATGTTCACGGCTCCCAGGGGTGCGTGGCCTACTTCCGCACCTATTTCAACCGCCATTTCAAAGAGCCGATCGCCTGCGTCTCCGACTCGATGACCGAAGACGCGGCGGTCTTCGGCGGCAACAACAATATGAATCTGGGCCTGCAGAACGCCAGCGCGCTGTACAAGCCGGAGATCATCGCGGTGTCCACCACCTGCATGGCGGAAGTCATCGGTGATGACCTGCAGGCGTTTATCGCCAACGCCAAAAAAGATGGTTTTGTCGACAGCAGCATCGCCGTGCCGCACGCCCATACGCCAAGCTTTATCGGCAGCCACGTCACCGGCTGGGACAACATGTTTGAAGGCTTCGCCAAAACCTTCACCGCCGACTACCAGGGACAACCGGGCAAACTGCAAAAGCTTAATCTGGTCACCGGCTTTGAAACCTATCTCGGCAACTTCCGCGTATTAAAGCGGATGATGGAACAGATGGCGGTACCGTGCAGCCTGCTCTCGGATCCGTCAGAGGTTCTCGACACCCCCGCCGATGGCCATTATCGGATGTATTCAGGCGGCACAACGCAACAGGAGATGAAAGAGGCCCCTGACGCCATCGATACGCTGCTCCTGCAGCCATGGCAGCTGCAGAAGAGTAAAAAAGTGGTGCAGGAGATGTGGAACCAGCCCGCCACCGAGGTCGCAATTCCGCTGGGTCTGGCCGCCACCGATGAACTGCTGATGACCGTCAGCCAACTCAGCGGCAAGCCGATCGCCGACGCCCTTACGCTTGAACGCGGCCGGCTGGTTGACATGATGCTCGACTCTCACACCTGGCTGCATGGCAAGAAATTTGGCCTGTACGGCGACCCGGATTTCGTGATGGGTCTGACCCGCTTCCTGCTGGAGCTGGGCTGTGAGCCGACGGTGATCCTGAGCCATAACGCCAACAAGCGCTGGCAAAAAGCAATGAAGAAGATGCTTGATGCCTCGCCGTACGGGCGCGAAAGCGAAGTGTTTATCAACTGCGATTTGTGGCACTTCCGTTCGCTGATGTTCACCCGTCAGCCGGACTTTATGATCGGCAACTCCTACGGCAAGTTTATCCAGCGCGACACCCTGGCAAAGGGCAAAGCCTTTGAAGTACCGCTTATTCGCCTCGGCTTTCCGCTGTTCGACCGCCACCATCTGCACCGCCAGACAACCTGGGGTTATGAAGGGGCGATGAACATTGTGACGACGCTGGTGAACGCCGTGCTGGAGAAACTGGATAGCGATACCAGCCAGCTTGGCAAAACCGATTACAGCTTCGATCTCGTCCGTTAACCATCAGGTGCCCCGCGTCATGCGGGGCCAGGAGGGAGTATGCCCATCGTGATTTTCCGTGAGCGCGGCACGGACCTGTATGCCTATATCGCCAAACAGGATCTGGAAGCGCGAGTGATCCAGATTGAGCATAACGATGCTGAACGCTGGGGCGGCGAAATTTCGCTGGAAGGAGGACGCCGCTACTATGTGAATCCGCAGCCGGGGCGGCCCGTCTTCCCGATAAGCCTGCGCGCGACGCGCAACACGCTGATATAAGGAGCAGGAGATGTCCGACAACGATACCCTTTTCTGGCGCCTGCTGGCGCTGTTTCAGTCCCTGCCGGACCTGCAGCCGGCGCAAATCTTAGACTGGCTGGCGCAGGAGAGCGGCGAGACTCTGACCCCGGCGCGGCTGTCTACCCTGACGCAGTCCCAGTTGGCCGCCAGCTTTCCCTCGACGACGGCAGTCATGTCACCCGCCCGCTGGTCGCGGGCGATGGCGAGCCTGCAAGGCGTGCTGCCAGGCCATTTACGCATCGTTCGCCCCGCCCAGCGGACTCCGCAACTGCTGGCGGCATTTTGCTCCCAGGATGGCCTGGCGATTAACGGCCATTTTGGCCAGGGGCGGCTGTTTTTTATCTATGCATTCGATGAGCAAGGCGGGTGGCTGTACGATCTGCGTCGCTATCCGTCCGCGCCCCAACCGCAGGAGGCTAACGAGGTGCGTGCCCGGCTTATTGAGGATTGTCAGCTGCTGTTCTGCCAGGAGATCGGCGGGCCCGCCGCCGCCCGGCTGATTCGTCATCGGATCCACCCGATGAAAGCGCAACCCGGTACCACCATTCAGGCCCAGTGCGAGGCTCTCAATACGCTGCTTGCCGGACGTTTGCCACCGTGGCTGGCAAAGCGGCTTAACAGGGATAACCCTCTGGAGGAACGCGTTTGTTAATCCCTGTTTTATGCCTGTTGCCCGCTGACCCCGCGGGCTTTTTTATAGGCCCAACACCGGTTACGCCACATCGGGCTGCACTGACTCCGATATTTCCTTGCGCTGACCTGACCCCGGAGAGGAAGCAATACAAGGTGAGTCGCCCGTACAACGTTGTTTTATTCAGTGAAAACCGTTGCAAAAGTTCGGCCAGACGGAAGACTTGCTGGTGGGATAGCACAGTATCAAGAAGCACCAGGGCTCTCTCTACTGACTGAATGTATTTACGCTGACTCACGGCTTGATGTCCTGAGCAGACCCCCCTCAAGAGACATGAGTTGCATTTTTTCCTGTAGCATAGGCATCAGCCAGCCAATAAATAACTGCAGCGGACGAGAGTGATGCCGTCGGTGAGGATACAGAACATTGACAGGCAGCGCCCGTGGCAGAAAATCGGGCATGACTTCCAATAAGGTACCTGCAGTCAACTGTTCATGTACATCATATTCGGGGATCTGAATCAGTCCCATGCCTGTCATGCAGGCCGCAATATATGCCTCGACGCTGTTGACGGTCAGCAGGGTATTGACCTCAGTGTTGAATATCTCGCCATCGCCTTCCCACTCCCATCGTTCCCGGCGACCTGTCGTGGGGGATGAATATCCCACGACAAGATGCTTAGCCAGCTCCGGCGGCGATAATGGAATCCCGTAACCGGAGAGATATCCCGGAGACGCCACGTTAATGACTCTAAGGTAACCTGCCATTCGGGCTACCATACCAGAATCACTGAGCATGCCGACGCGAATGGCGCAGTCCGTGCCCTCTTGGGCAAGATTGACACTGCGGTCTGTCACACCCAGCTCTATCTGAATGCCCGGGTAGCGGGAAAAAAAGTCCGGCAGTGCAGGAATAATGATGCACCTCCCGACCCGGGCGGGTACATCGACCTTAATTTTTCCCGTCACCTGATCGCTGGCTTGTCTGAACAGATTTTCCGCCTCCTCCACATCCTGAACCACAGCCTGGCAGCGCGTATAAAACGCCTCTCCGTCCGAGGTCAGCGATACCCGACGAGTAGTCCGGTGAAACAGGCGGGCGCCGAGCCGGGATTCCAGTTCGCGGATAGAGGCAGAGATGGTCGATGCCGGACGGTTCATGGTTTCAGCCGCCCGGATAAAACTGCCGTTTTCCGCCACCCGAATAAATATACGGAACAGATCAATCGTATCCATACGCCCTCATTATTCGTGATTTATGCACAGAGCATTCATGTTTCGCCTCTTTATACATGACGCCTACACATTAAGCTATCCGTAACGGGGTATCCCGGCCAATCGATGCAACAGGAGCTGAACCATGACAGACCATGCTATCAAAGGAAAAACCGTCCTTATCGCTGGCGGAGCGAAAAATCTGGGAGGGCTGATCGCCCGTGACTTCGCGCAGCATGGCGCGCGCGCTATTGCTATTCATTACAATAGCAACGCCACGCGTCAGGATGCAGAGGCCACAGTCGCGGCCGTGAAAGCCGCTGGCGCAGAAGCCGCAGCGTTTCAGGCTGACCTGACCTCGGCAGCCGCTATGGAAAAACTGTTTGCTGACGTGGTGGCATCACTCGGACAACCGGATATTGCCATTAATACTGTCGGTAAGGTGCTGAAGAAACCCATGGCAGATATCTCTGAGGCAGAATTTGACGAAATGAGCGCGGTGAATGCCAAATCCGCGTTTTTCTTCCTGAAGGAAGCGGGCAAACACGTCAGGGATAACGGGAAAATCTGTACTCTGGTGACATCGCTTCTTGGCGCCTATACGCCCTTTTACGCCGCATATGCCGGCATGAAGGCACCGGTGGAGCATTTCACGCGCGCGGCGTCAAAAGAACTGGGCGCACGTGGCATTTCCGTAACAGCCATCGGCCCCGGTCCGATGGACACGCCGTTCTTCTATCCGGCAGAGGGGGCAGACGCAGTGGCCTACCACAAAACAGCCGCGGCGCTTTCCCCGTTCAGTAAAACCGGTCTGACAGACATTGACGATATTGTGCCCTGGATCCGCTTCCTGGTGAGTGAGGGATGGTGGATGACCGGGCAGACAATTCTGGTCAACGGTGGCTACACCACTAAATAATGTGTGGGAATGTCTGCGAGCCGGTGCCGGATCTGCTGCTGAAAGAGCCGGGTTAACCCGATCAGGGGAGACCGCGTCACCGGCCCTGTCTCTCCTCTCTTTCAATACCTGTCCCAGAGAACCGCCTGCTGTTCTGGCGTGGAGTCAATGCGCGTTTTGGCTTCCTTGCACAGTTCCCCCTCGTTTGAGGATAAGGTGACATCGACCCATTGGACTCGCCGTGAAAAGCGGACGTCATGCCTGTACACTAATTATCCGATGATGTTGAAGAAAGGGATGCTGATTTTACGGGAAATTTTTTTCTTTTGCCTGGAGGCAGGAGTGTTAAAAGTTATTGCTGAAGATTTTATAAAACCGGATTGTGTTGAGAAAGTGATGCCTCTGTATCGTGAGCTACTATCGGCCACAAGAAAGGAACCCCTGTGCATCGCTTATGAACTGTATATTGATGAAAAAGACCCGGGCCATTTTATTTTTATAGAGGAATGGCCGGACCGCGCAGCGCTCGAATTACATTGTGAAAGTGAGCATTTCAGACGGCTTGTCCCATTGATTGATCAGCACAAACGCCAGGATCCGCAATACATTTTGATGAATAGCCTTGTCAAGCTTGATGCTTCGTAAGCTATTGGCTGTTTAAACCGATTGATTAAAATATGACTTGCTCAGCTGTTGCACGGTCCCGGTCGCAGCCCTTCGGCTTGCGGTCGGAACTTATGATATCGGTTGCTGGCACGAAGTGGGCAGTATAGGTCCGCTCTGAGCAAGGAGCGGACATTCGCAAGGCATTCCTGACATCAGTGTATATTGCTCACCGAGGAGCAGGTCAGTCCCAGAGTGAAAAACAGGGTAATGATAACACCCACGATATTAATCTCTTACTTCGCCCCTCTTCCCAATATATCGACGTCAATGCCCCGGTAACGAACCATATTTTCCAGTTTCTTCTGGTCTGAATAGCCAGGATTACCAGAAAAAACAGTTCAAAATCATTCCCAGTGACATACCGATCTCTATGGTTAGTGCTACCCGCGACCTATTCTCTGTTAATGAATCCAGATTGACCACCGTGAGGGTCATCTTCACTTTCTCACCACAAGCATAGAATTTAGCACGGTGGCTCCATTGTCCGATTGTTGGCTTTGTCGCAAAGATAACAATACTTTTCCTTTAAATATCAAGGCT
>NZ_JBCNNS010000030.1:0-42402 GCF_039594335.1 Raoultella sp. | reverse complement strand
TCTATCGGTGTGGTTGCGCAGATCCCTAACCTGCATCGCTTCCTGAAGAACAAAGATATCGATATTGAACTGCATACCGCCGGGCAGTACAAACGTACCTTAACAATGCTGGGTGAGAATACTGACGAAGGTCGGCGTAAGTTCCGCGAAGATCTGAATGAGACCCATCAGTTGTTCAAAGATTTTGTCCATAAAATGCGGCCGTCGCTGGATATAGAGACCGTCGCAACCGGTGAACACTGGTATGGTGTTCAGGCGTTGGAGAAAGGGCTGGTGGACGTCGTGGAAACCAGTGACGAACTGCTTCTGGGGCTGATCGATAATCACGATGTGATAGGCGTTCGTTACCAGCAGCGCAAAAAAATGCTCGACCGTTTTACCAGCAGTGCGGCCGAAAGCGCCGACCGTCTGCTGCTACGCTGGTGGCAGCGAGGGGAAAAGCCGCTGATGTAATCAGCGAATGTGAACAAAGCAACGCGAGGCAACTGTCTCGCGTTGGCGTTTTATGCCCGCGCAATAAATATAAGAGGGCTTAATCGGCCAGATGGTATTTCTCTGACAGCGCATGCGCGAGGTATTTGAACATATTGAATACCGCCGTGCTTTTCGCCGTTGGTAAGCCTTGCTCATCAAGATAAAACTCTCCGCTGAAGACCAGAACACCGTTACGCTGAACGACGTCGGTCGCTGCGATCCCGGCTAGCGTATCTTCATGTTCACGAATGAGTTTATTGGCTATTTCAAGCAGCGACTGGCGATCGATAGGTTGGGTTGTACCTTGCATAAGTGACTCCTGTGATTCTTCGCCCGGTAGTTTACGCCGCGCGGCGAGATGGGGCAAATTTTCCATTCAGAGTACAGGGTTAATGGCAAAGCTCTAAGAAACATGACTTTACTGGCAGGATTTGCTTTTGCATGCTAATAAAGTTGCGTAACGAATTTTATCAGGTACAGTGTGACGCTTTCGGCGATCTGGCAACAGATTTGCTTGACATTCGGCCAAAAATTCTTCGTGCTATGTCACCTGACGAGCAAAAGTCAGTAAACTCAGCTATCTGGTTTTATGGATGTGGAACTGGACGTGCAAAGGGTTGATATCCATCGACGGCGTCGCAACATTTGACTTACGTCGTCAGCGGATGGTGAATCAAAATGTGCGATGTATTCCTGGATGAATCAAATTAGGTAAAGGTGAATATGGGTAAAGCTCTCGTTATCGTTGAGTCCCCGGCAAAAGCCAAAACGATCAATAAGTATCTGGGTAATGACTACGTGGTGAAATCCAGCGTAGGTCATATCCGCGATTTGCCGACCAGTGGCTCAGCTTCCAAAAAGAGCGCCGACTCTACCTCCACCAAAGGGGCTAAAAAGCCTAAAAAGGATGAACGTAGCGCTCTGGTCAATCGTATGGGCGTTGACCCGTGGCATGACTGGGATGCTCAGTATGAAGTACTTCCGGGTAAAGAAAAGGTAGTTTCAGAACTCAAACAGTTGGCGGAAAAAGCCGACCACATCTATCTCGCAACCGACCTTGACCGCGAAGGGGAAGCCATTGCATGGCACCTGCGGGAGGTGATCGGTGGAGATGAAAAACGCTATAGCCGCGTGGTGTTCAACGAAATCACTAAAAATGCGATCCGTCAGGCTTTTGAGAAGCCGGGCGAGCTGAATATCGATCGTGTTAATGCCCAGCAGGCGCGCCGTTTTATGGACCGCGTCGTGGGCTATATGGTTTCTCCGCTGCTGTGGAAAAAAATTGCCCGCGGTCTGTCCGCTGGCCGCGTCCAGTCGGTTGCCGTACGTCTGGTCGTGGAGCGTGAGCGCGAAATTAAAGTGTTCGTGCCGGAAGAATTCTGGGAAATCGACGCCAGCACCACCACTCCGGGTGGCGATGTTCTGCCGCTGCAGGTGACGCATAAGCACGACAAGCCGTTCCGTCCGGTTAACCGCGATGAAACCATGGCTGCCGTTGCGCTGCTGGAGAAAGCCAGTTACAGCGTGCTGGAGCGCGAAGATAAACCGACCAGCAGCAAGCCCGGCGCGCCGTTTATTACCTCGACCTTGCAGCAGGCAGCCAGCACCCGCCTGGGCTTCGGGGTGAAGAAAACCATGATGATGGCGCAGCGCCTCTATGAAGCCGGCTACATCACCTATATGCGTACCGATTCAACGAACCTGAGTCAGGATGCGCTGAGCATGGTTCGTGGTTATATCGGCGATAACTTCGGCAAAAAATATCTGCCGGAGAACGCGAACCAGTACGCCAGCAAAGAAAACTCACAGGAAGCGCACGAAGCGATTCGTCCTTCTGACGTCAACGTGATGGCGGAAGACCTTAAAGGGATGGAAGCAGACGCGCTGAAACTGTATCAGCTGATCTGGCGCCAGTTTGTCGCCTGTCAGATGACGCCGGCGCAGTACGATTCAACCACGCTGACCGTGAAAGCCGGCGAGTTTAAACTCAAAGCGCGCGGTCGTACCCTGCGTTTTGACGGCTGGACAAAAGTGATGCCGGCGCTGCGTAAGGGCGATGAAGATCGGACGTTACCGGTCGTCAATCAAGGCGAGAGCCTGAGCCTGGTCGAACTGACCCCGGCACAGCACTTTACCAAACCGCCTGCGCGCTTTAGCGAAGCGTCGCTGGTCAAAGAGCTGGAAAAACGCGGGATCGGTCGTCCGTCTACCTATGCGTCGATCATTTCTACTATCCAGGATCGTGGCTATGTGCGGGTGGAAAACCGCCGCTTTTACGCCGAGAAAATGGGTGAGATTGTCACCGATCGTCTGGAAGAGAACTTCCGCGATCTGATGAACTACGATTTTACCGCGCAAATGGAAGATCGCCTCGATCAGGTGGCGAATCATCAGGCCGAATGGCATCAGGTACTGAATCACTTCTTCGGTGACTTCACGACTCAGCTGGAAACGGCGGAGAAGGATCCGCAAGAGGGCGGCATGCAGCCGAACCCGATGGTGCTGACCAGCATCGACTGTCCGACCTGCGGTCGTAAGATGGGAATTCGCACGGCCAGCACCGGGGTGTTCCTCGGTTGTTCCGGTTATGCACTGCCGCCGAAAGAACGTTGCAAGACCACCATCAACCTGGTGCCGGAAAACGAAGTGCTCAACGTGCTGGAAGGCGACGATGCCGAAACCAACGCGCTGCGTGCCAAGCGTCGCTGCCAGAAGTGCGGCACGGCGATGGACAGCTACCTGATCGATCCTAAACGCAAGCTGCACGTATGTGGTAACAACCCGACCTGCGATGGCTATGAGATTGAAGAGGGTGAGTTCCGCATCAAGGGTTATGACGGCCCGATCGTTGAGTGCGAAAAATGCGGTTCTGAAATGCACCTGAAAATGGGCCGTTTTGGTAAGTACATGGCTTGCACTAACGACGAATGTAAGAATACGCGCAAAATTCTGCGTAACGGCGAAGTCGCTCCACCGAAGGAAGATCCGGTTCCGTTACCGGAGCTGCCGTGTGAGAAGTCGGACGCCTGGTTCGTCCTGCGTGATGGTGCGGCAGGGGTTTTCCTTGCGGCAAACACCTTCCCGAAATCGCGTGAAACTCGTGCGCCGCTGGTGGAAGAGCTGCATCGCTTCCGCGATCGTCTGCCGGAGAAACTGCGTTATCTGGCCGACGCGCCGCAGCAGGATCCCGACGGTAACAAAACGCTGGTGCGTTTTAGCCGTAAAAGCAAGCAACAGTACGTGGCGTCAGAAAAAGAGGGCAAAGCGACCGGCTGGTCAGCCTTCTATATTGACGGTAAATGGACTGAAGCCAGCAAGTAAGCCAGCACTCTCCCTGGAGGGCCGCGATGCGGCCCTTTTTCTCACTGATTTTCCTGCCTTATTCACCCTTCCCGTATGCCGCACGCCGGCCTTATAACCTGCTTATTATTTTTCGTTAGTATCTATACACTGTAGATATAAATGATATAGTGGTTATAGCTAATCTCTTTTTTATTATTAAATCGTCTTATACATCATCGTGTTCAGGATGCTTTGTGGTGCCATCACGGCGAATCGCAGGGACGGCAAACGTGTCGCTTGCCGGCAGGTGGCCTGAACGTAAATGTATGAACGAATTCATTTTACGCGTTAACGGATATCAGCCATGAAACTACAGCAACTCCGCTACATCGTTGAGGTTGTTAACCATAATCTGAATGTCTCCTCGACTGCCGAGGGTCTGTATACCTCACAGCCCGGTATCAGCAAGCAGGTACGCATGCTGGAAGATGAGCTCGGTATTCAGATTTTCGCCCGTAGCGGCAAACATTTAACTCAGGTGACGCCGGCAGGTCAGGAGATCATCCGTATCGCCCGCGAAGTCCTGTCGAAGGTTGATGCGATTAAATCGGTCGCCGGCGAACATACCTGGCCCGACAAAGGCTCGCTGTATGTGGCTACCACCCATACCCAGGCCCGCTATGCGTTACCCGGAGTGATAAAAGGTTTTATTGAGCGCTACCCGCGCGTCTCCTTGCATATGCATCAGGGATCGCCGACGCAAATTGCGGAAGCGGTGTCAAAAGGGAATGCTGATTTCGCGATCGCGACCGAAGCATTGCACCTCTATGATGATCTGGTCATGCTGCCGTGCTATCACTGGAATCGTTCGATTGTGGTGACGCCTGAACATCCGCTGGCCTCCCGCGGGTCGGTGACGATTGAAGAGCTGGCCCAGTATCCGCTGGTCACCTACACCTTTGGGTTTACCGGCCGCTCTGAGCTGGATACCGCCTTTAACCGCGCCGGGCTGACGCCGCGCATCGTTTTCACCGCCACCGATGCTGACGTTATCAAAACCTACGTCCGTCTTGGCCTTGGGGTCGGGGTGATTGCCAGCATGGCGGTGGATCCCGTTTCCGATCCTGACCTGGTTAAGCTTGATGCTAACGATATTTTCAGCCACAGCACCACGAAGATAGGTTTCCGTCGCAGTACCTTCCTTCGTAGCTATATGTATGATTTTATTCAACGTTTTGCGCCGCATTTGACGCGAGATGTGGTGGATACCGCGGTGGCTTTGCGCTCGAATGAAGATATTGAGGCAATGTTTAAAGATATTAAACTACCGGAAAAATAACCCTGTAAGTTATAATGGCATCCTTGCGGGGATGCCAGAAACTATTATGGCCTATAATTGGGCCTCTAAACCTCGTGTAAATCACAATTTTCGTTAACTCCTCGTACCACATTTTCAAATATACCTGCCGCGATCAAATTAATGATTAAAGGTGTCCCTTTCTAAGAAAAGTAGCTGGATTAATCTTAATCCCATAATTAATATTTAATCGTACCTGATAATTTTAGCGATTGGTGGTGATGAAATGATAAGTGATATCGATTATATGAAGTTTGCGATGTCACAGGAAAGTGATAAAACGGAGATCGATCCTGTGTTGAGAAGTCGGGCCTGGAGCGCTGTTATCCTTGGGCTTGCGATGTTCTGGAGTATTGTTGCATTGGTGATTTGTAACGTTTGGATCATTAGCTGAACGTGTTTTCCTGAGTCTGAATATATGTCAGTTTTATGACAGTCAAAATATGAGGTATTGTTTAATCTAATAAACTAATGGCACCAAGGGGGATATATTTCGCCACAATGGTTTTTAATCCCATACTCATCTTGTTGAACTAATCGTCAATAAACCGGCGATTAGTTCTTTTTCGTTCCTGCGTATTAATCAACCTGCCCTGTTACACTCGTTTCATCAATTGTATTCAACATTTTCCGCTGTTGTTATTCAGGTTTTCTGTCCTTATCGGTTTTTAGTTCGTTTCCGCCGATTTTAGCAATTCGGGTTGTTATCAAAGTGTTATGCCTGGTATGTGTTATCTTTAATATTAACCCTGAGGAGGATCAGGGCATGCCATCCCTGTGATAAAGGAGGAGCTATGTCGTCAACCCTACGAGCAGCCAGTAAGGATACGCTACAGGTCAAAGATAAAACCTACCACTACTACAGCTTACCGCTGGCCGCTAAAGAACTGGGCGATCTGACCCGTTTGCCCAAATCGCTTAAAGTCCTGCTGGAAAATCTGCTGCGCTGGCAGGACGGTGACTCGGTCACCGCCGAAGATATTCATGCGCTGGCAGGCTGGCTTGAACATGCCCATGCTGACCGGGAAATCGCCTATCGTCCTGCGCGCGTTCTGATGCAGGATTTTACCGGCGTACCCGCGGTGGTGGATCTCGCGGCAATGCGTGAAGCGGTCAAACGCCTGGGAGGCGATACGGCGAAGGTCAACCCGCTGTCACCGGTTGACCTGGTTATCGACCACTCGGTCACCGTCGACCGTTTCGGCAATGACGATGCGTTCGAGGAAAACGTCCGTCTTGAGATGGAACGCAACCACGAGCGCTACGTTTTCCTGCGCTGGGGACAGCAGGCGTTCAGCCGCTTCAGCGTCGTGCCGCCGGGCACCGGTATTTGCCATCAGGTTAACCTCGAGTACCTTGGCAAAGCGGTCTGGAGTGAAGAGCAAAACGGCGAATGGCTTGCCTGGCCCGATACGCTGGTCGGTACCGATTCGCATACCACGATGATCAACGGACTGGGTGTGCTGGGCTGGGGCGTCGGGGGCATTGAAGCGGAAGCCGCGATGCTCGGCCAGCCGGTCTCGATGCTGATCCCGGATGTGGTGGGTTTTAAACTGAGCGGTAAACTGCGCGAGGGGATCACCGCCACCGACCTCGTGCTTACCGTTACCCAGATGCTACGTCAGCACGGTGTGGTGGGTAAGTTTGTTGAGTTTTACGGCGATGGTCTGGATTCGCTGCCGCTGGCCGACCGCGCGACCATTGCCAATATGTCACCCGAATACGGTGCGACCTGCGGCTTCTTCCCGATTGATGCGGTGACCCTGAGCTATATGCGTCTGAGCGGCCGTAGCGATGAACAGGTGGCTTTGGTGGAAGCCTACACCAAAGCGCAGGGAATGTGGCGTCAGACGGGCGATGAGCCGATCTTCACCAGCACGCTGGCGTTGGATATGGGCACGGTAGAAGCCAGCCTGGCGGGGCCAAAACGGCCGCAGGATCGCGTAGCGCTGGGCGAGGTACCGAAAGCTTTTGCTGCCAGCAGCGAGCTAGAGGTCAATCAGACGCAAAAACAGCGCCAGCCGGTCGACTATACGCTGAACGGGCATCGCTATTCGCTCCCCGACGGTGCGGTGGCGATTGCCGCGATCACTTCCTGTACCAACACCTCTAACCCCAGCGTGCTCATGGCCGCTGGCCTGCTGGCCAAAAAAGCGGTTGAGCTGGGTCTTAAGCCACAACCGTGGGTAAAAGCCTCTCTGGCGCCAGGTTCGAAAGTGGTGTCAGATTATCTGGCCCATGCCGGGCTGACGCCGTATCTCGACGAGTTGGGTTTCAACCTGGTCGGCTATGGGTGTACCACCTGTATCGGTAACTCCGGGCCGCTGCCGGAACCGATTGAACAGGCGATCAAAAAAGGGGATTTAACCGTCGGCGCGGTGTTGTCCGGTAACCGCAACTTCGAAGGGCGTATCCATCCGCTGGTGAAAACCAACTGGCTGGCATCACCGCCGCTGGTCGTGGCCTACGCCCTGGCCGGAAACATGAACCTCAATCTGACCCGCGATCCGCTTGGTATCGGCAAAAATGGTCAGCCGGTGTTTCTGAAGGATATCTGGCCGAGCGGCCTTGAGATCGCCGAGGCGGTTGAGCTGGTCACGACCGATATGTTCCACAAAGAGTACGCGGAGGTGTTTGAAGGAACGCCGGAATGGAAAGCCATCGCCGTCGATCGCTCTGATACCTACGACTGGCAGGAGGATTCAACCTATATCCGTCTGTCGCCTTTCTTTGACGAGATGGGGGTTCTGCCTGAGCCGGTGGAAGACATTCACGGCGCGCGTATTCTGGCGATGCTCGGCGACTCGGTCACCACGGACCACATCTCTCCGGCCGGGAGTATCAAGCCGGACAGCCCGGCCGGACGCTATTTACAAGAATACGGTGTCGCGCGCGCCGACTTCAACTCCTACGGTTCCCGCCGCGGCAACCATGAAGTGATGATGCGCGGTACCTTTGCCAACATCCGTATTCGCAACGAAATGGTGCCGGGTGTGGAAGGGGGGATGACCCGACACTTGCCGGGCAGCGAACCGATAGCGATTTATGACGCGGCGATGCGCTATAAAAATGAGGGGATCCCGCTGGCAGTGATTGCCGGAAAAGAGTACGGTTCGGGCTCCAGCCGCGACTGGGCGGCAAAAGGCCCTCGGCTGCTTGGCGTGCGGGTGGTGATTGCTGAATCATTCGAACGCATTCACCGTTCCAACCTGATCGGAATGGGGATCCTGCCGCTGGAGTTCCCGCAGGGCGTCACGCGTAAAACGCTGGGGTTGAACGGGGAGGAGCGGATAGATATCAGTAACCTGCAGGCCTTGCAGCCTGGTGCGACGGTGCCGGTGACGCTGACGCGGGCGGACGGCACACAAGAGCTGCTCCACTGCCGTTGTCGCATCGATACCGCTACCGAACTGACCTACTATCAGAATGACGGCATTCTGCATTATGTGATCCGCAACATGCTGTAAAAAAGGGCCAGCACACGCTGGCCCTTCATTTTTTTCTGGCGATTTACTTTTTCAACAAATGCCCCATCTTGGCGGCCTTGGTGTCCAGATAGTGGGCATTTTTCGGGTTACGCCCGACAATCAGCGGAACGCGTTCAACGATATTAATCCCGGCTTCGCTGAGAATTTCCACTTTTTTGGGGTTGTTGGTCAGCAGACGCACCTGGTTGACGTGGAGCAGTTTGAACATATCTGCGCACAGCGTAAAGTCGCGCTCGTCCGCCGCAAAGCCCAACTGATGGTTGGCTTCCACGGTATCATAGCCCTGGTCCTGCAACGCATAGGCGCGAATTTTATTCAGCAGACCAATGTTGCGGCCTTCCTGACGATGGTACAGCAGGATACCGCGCCCCTCCTCGGCAATATGCGACAGTGCCGCTTCGAGCTGAAAACCGCAATCACAACGCAGGCTAAAAAGAGCGTCGCCCGTTAAGCACTCAGAATGTACGCGAGCAAGGACCGGGGACTGGCCCGAAATATCGCCGAAGACCAGCGCGACATGATCCTGCCCGGTTGCCAGTTCTTCAAATCCCACCATCAGGAAATCGCCCCAGGGGGTTGGCAGTTTGGCTTCTGCCACACGTTTAAGCTGCATGTGTTTCTCCAGATTTTATCAGCACCTGAATGTGCTTTCTGTTTGGCGCTATTTTGCCACAATGGCGCGGCGTTCTCCTAATTACGCACGGCTGCCTGCGCGTAAAGCGCACAAACGTACCACTTTCCGTTATGATAGTCGGAAGAAGAAATAAGGAGAGAAGATGCTGTCGATTGCCAGACGAACCGCCCTCGGTGCGGCATTGCTTATGATTATGCCCGGCATAGTGTGGGTATCTGGCTGGAAGTGGCAGCCAGACCTTCCGCAAGCGTGGTTAAAACTACTCTACTGGGTGACAGAGAGCGTGACACAGCCGTGGGGCATCATCACCCATACGGTGTTATGCGGCTGGTTTCTGTGGTGTTTGCGTTTTCGTCTTCGAGCTGCGGTGATGCTGTTTGTGATTCTTGGGGCGGCGATCCTGCTGGGGCAGGGCATAAAATCCTGGATAAAAGAGCAGGTCCAGGAGCCGCGTCCTTTTGTGGTTTGGCTGGAAAAGACGCAGCAGGTGCCAGTTGACCAATTCTACGCGTTAAAACGCAAAGATCGCGCTAAACTGGTGCATGAGCAGTTGGCGCAAGAGCAGGATATTCCCCGATTCCTGCGCAAGCACTGGCAGAAAGAGACCGGTTTTGCTTTTCCGTCCGGGCACACGATGTTTGCGGCCAGTTGGGCATTGTTGGGGGTTGGACTGCTGTGGCCCCGGCGACGCTGGCTGACCATTGCCGCGCTGCTGACGTGGGCAATGGCCGTGATGGGCAGCCGTCTGGCGCTGGGCATGCACTGGCCGCAAGATTTGCTGGTCGCTACGCTTATCTCGTGGCTGCTGGTGACGCTGGCCACCTGGCTTACCCAGCGACTGTGCGGCCCGCTTACGCCGCAGGAAGAAGAGGCGCAGGAGATTAAGACACGGACGATAAATCAGGGATAACGTTGATTTTCGCGCCAGACGGACGCATATCCTGACAGGGTGTCATGCTTTTCCATTTCACCGCTGTCGCGAAAATGATACTTTATAGGGCTGAACGCGGGATTTTTTCGCTCAACCCACAAAACGGGAAGTAGTGTGAAATATTTACTGATTTTCTTACTGGTATTCGCCATCTTCGTCATCTCCGTGACGTTAGGTGCACAGAATGATCAACTGGTCACGTTCAACTATTTGCTCGCGCAGGGTGAATTCCGTATTTCGACGTTGCTGGCAGTGCTCTTTGCCGCAGGGTTTGCAATTGGCTGGCTGATTTGCGGCCTTTTCTGGCTGCGGGTTCGCGTTTCTCTGGTTCGCGCTGAACGTAAAGTCAAGCGCCTCGAACATCAGATAGCGCCAACCAACGCCGCGCCGGCCAACGCAGGTATTCCTGCGGTGAAGGAATAATCATTTATGCTGGAGTTGTTGTTTCTGCTTTTGCCCGTTGCCGCTGCTTACGGATGGTACATGGGCCGCAGAAGTGCACAACAGTCCAAACAGGACGACGCTAGCCGCCGGTCACGTGACTACGTGACCGGGGTGAACTTCCTGCTGAGCAACCAGCAGGATAAAGCGGTGGATCTGTTCCTCGATATGCTGAAAGAGGATACCGGTACCGTTGAGGCCCACCTGACGTTGGGTAACCTGTTCCGCTCGCGCGGTGAGGTTGACCGGGCTATCCGTATTCATCAGAGTCTGATGGAGAGCGCCTCGCTGACCTACGATCAGCGGCTGCTGGCCGTGCAGCAACTGGGTCGCGACTATATGGCCGCCGGTCTCTACGATCGTGCGGAAGATATGTTCAAGCAGCTGGTGGATGAAACCGATTTTCGCCTCAGCGCGCTGCAGCAACTGTTGCAAATCTATCAGGCCACCAGCGACTGGCAGTCGGCCATCGATGTTGCCGAGCGATTAGTGAAGCTGGGTAAAGAAAAACACCGCGGCGATATTGCCAACTTCTGGTGCGAGCTCGCGCTGCAGCAGATGGCGAACAGCGATATGGATAAAGCAATGTCGTTGCTCAAAAAAGGGGCTGCAGCGGACCGCAACAGCGCCCGCGTGTCGATCATGATGGGCCGGGTATGGATGGAGAAGGGCGATTACGCAAAAGCGGTAGAGAGCCTGGAACGGGTCATCAATCAGGATAAAGAGCTGGTGGGTGAAACGCTCGATATGCTGCAGACCTGTTATCAGCAGCTGGGTAAACTTGATGAATGGGAGCTCTTCCTGCGCCGTTGCGCCGATGAAAACACCGGGGCAACCGCGGAGCTGATGCTGGCACAAATTCTCGAACAGCGCGAAGGCGTGGAAGTTGCGCAGAGCTATGTTACCCGTCAGCTGGAGCGTCATCCGACGATGCGGGTCTTCCATAAGCTGATGGACTACCACCTTAATGAAGCTGAAGAGGGGCGCGCGAAGGAGAGCCTCGGCGTTTTGCGCAATATGGTGGGTGAGCAGGTTCGCAGCAAACCGCGCTACCGTTGTCAAAAGTGCGGTTTTACCGCCCACACTCTGTACTGGCACTGCCCGTCCTGCCGATCGTGGTCAACGATTAAACCCATTCGCGGCCTCGACGGACAATAGTTTTTAAAAAATCGCAATTTAGTTACAACATCCTTTTCGGTTTTTATCACTCGCTGCCTTTAACGCCAGCGCGGTCATCGTTCAGCAGGCGACGAAAAGCAGCCTGTCAATTTCCCTCCATCGCAGGTAGAATGCTGCCCGTTTACCTTTTTTGCGCCAAACGGCGCCCATCAACAATTAAGGTCTGGTCATGACGTCTACTGCTTCTTCTTCGCCTCGCGTTGTCACATCCTCTCCCGTTGTTGTTGCGCTCGATTATGATAACCGCGACAAAGCGCTGGCCTTTGTTGATCGCATTGATCCACGCGATTGCCGCCTGAAGGTGGGCAAGGAGATGTTTACGCTGCTGGGGCCACAGTTTGTTCGCGACTTGCATCAGCGCGGTTTTGAGGTTTTCCTCGACCTGAAATTTCATGATATCCCGAACACCACTGCGCGCGCTGTAGCCGCTGCGGCAGAGCTGGGCGTCTGGATGGTCAATGTTCATGCTTCTGGCGGTGCGCGAATGATGACTGCGGCACGTGAAGCGTTGCTGCCGTTTGGCCAGGATGCGCCGCTGTTGATTGCCGTGACCGTCCTGACCAGCATGGAAGCCAGCGATCTCCAGGAGCTTGGCATCGCGCTTTCACCCGCCGATCATGCGGCAAAACTGGCGGCGTTAACGCAGCGCTGCGGCCTGGACGGCGTGGTCTGTTCTGCGCAGGAAGCGGCACGCTTCAAGCAGGAGTTGGGACAGGCCTTTAAGCTGGTGACGCCCGGTATTCGCCCGCAGGGCAGCGATGCAGGAGACCAGCGCCGCATCATGACGCCGGAGCAGGCACAGCAAGCCGGCGTAGACTATATGGTGATTGGCCGTCCTGTGACTCAGTCTGCGGATCCGGCGGCGACATTACGCAGCATCAATGCGTCACTGAATAAGGGGGCATAATGACCGATTCCAATAGCCGTCTGGTTTATTCGACGGAAAGTGGCCGTATTGACGAACCAAAGGCGGTGGTTGAGCGGCCTAAAGGCGATGGTGTGGTACGTATTCAGCGTCAGACCAGCGGCCGCAAGGGGAAAGGCGTATGCCTGATCGCCGGGATTGACCTCGATGATGATGCGCTGGCAAAACTGGCCGCAGAGCTGAAAAAGAAGTGCGGTTGTGGCGGGTCGGTGAAAGATGGCGTGATTGAAATTCAGGGCGATAAGCGCGATTTGCTCAAATCACTGCTGGAAGCCAAAGGCATGAAAGTTAAGTTGGCGGGCGGTTAATAAACAACAAGGCCACGGTAAATACCGTGGCCTTGATTCTTTGCAAGTGCGTAAGTCTGCTGATGCGGATTATTTTTATCGTGGGTCCAGTTCAGACCTTATTTACCCACCTGGTGACCGATAATCCCGCCAACCGCGGCGCCGCCCAGGGTGCCCAGCGTGCTGCCATCGGTTAATACTGCGCCACCGAGTGCACCCGCACCTGCGCCGATTGCGGTATTACGATCGCGTTTGGACCAGTTGGAACATGCGCTCAGGGACATTACTACGGTAACGGCCAGAACAGCGGCAGCCATTTTTTTGCTCATTGAAATCATCATAATTTTCTCCTGAATAATCTATTCATGGATGCAACTTCCTTTACAGCATAGCGTGATGCTAAGTTTTAAGGGTTATTCCATGAAACTTAAGTTGCGCAGGTGTTACTTTAATCACGCAGGTGATAGTCACTTCCTGTTATATCGCTAACATTAATTCTACTTTTTTTTTATTTTACCGGCAGGTAAAAACTCTTAATTGCAGGCTCAGAAAACTCTCAGACAGTGATTCATGCGGCCTGCGCCCACGCAGGTGGGCGACGGGAGGAGAATAAACGCTGGGCGAAAAAGAGAGTCGGGACGAATTCAGGAAAAACTGACGATATCGACTGTGAGCCCGCTTTCTGTCAACTGCTGGCGTGCGTCATCGTGCAGACTGCTGTCGGTAATAATGCGGCTAAACCGCGCCACTGGACCGAGCGGATAAGGGTGCACGACGCTGAACTTCGAACTGTCGCTCAGGACAATCGCCTCACAGCCCTTTTCAAGGACGGCATTGACCACATCTGCGCGCATCATATCCCTCCCGGTAAAACCGGTTTCCGGCTGCCAGCCATCGATGCCAATAAAGGCTTTGCTGAAGTGGACCTGCTGAATAAACTGCCGCGTGAGGGGGCCGACCATACTTTCGCTGCGCTTCTGGTAGATTCCACCGAGCAGAATGACCTCCCCGGGCGTCTCTTTAAGCAGATGCGCAATATAGCTGCTGACGGTGATGATGGTAATATCGCCGCGCTCGGCAAGCGTTCGGGCGAGCAGGGCATTGCAACTGCCGTTTTCGATAAATACCGTTTCACCCGCATTGACCAGCTCTGCGGCGCGCGTAGCCAGTTCACGCTTAATCGAGAAATGGGTCATCATACGCGTTTCGACATCTTCGCTGTCCAGCGGCACGGCGAAACCATGGGTCCGGCGCAGATAGCTCTGCTTTTCCAGTAAATTCAAATCCTGACGAATCGTGACTTCAGAGACACCGGTCATTTTCGCGAGATCGGCCACGCTCATGCGGCCTTTATCGATGACCATTTGCAAAATACTTTGTTGTCGGGCGTTCATAGCAACATCACAGTTAGGGGGCTACTTGGGCTGACAATCGACATCATTGATCGATTGTGGCGATGTGGGCGATCAAATTTCCCAGGGCGCTTTGGCTTGGCCGGGTTTCGCTTCCGGCTCGTCGTCAGCAAGCGCCTGGAGTTCCGCTTTGAGGATCTCCAGATTATGAATTGCAGAGTGATAATCTCCGGCAACCAGAATATCCAGCACGGTATCGATACGTTGGGCGAGCAGGCGGGCATTCAGATCAGACATAGCATTATCCTGGTTACAAAAACGAATGAAATCAATGATGCAAAAAACAGATGAAAAAGAGAAGAGAAAAAAACACACAACGTAAATCATCTGCGCTGTAGCGTCAGGAAAAAGAGGAAATACGGGGCAATAGCAAACAATACGCGGAAAAAATAAGCGGCCCCCGATAGCGGGAGCCGCTGAAGACGGCTATCAGGCGAACGGACGCGCGATGACGCTGCGGGTTTCCATACGGACTTCAGCAATCTTGACGTCGATAACGTCAGTGACTTTGTAGACGGTTTCGCCTTTGATCTGCACAGTACCGTTTTCCTGGCTACAGACCAGTTCATCACGCACGGCGTGCAGGAACGGTGCCGGGATAAAGGCGACGGCGCCGTTGTCCACCAGACGCACGCGCATCCCGCCCCGGCTGATATCGATAATTTCCGCGGCATAGCGCGTATCGGTACCTGCCTGCGGGCTCAGATAGCGGGCGTACAGCCAGTCACCCACATCGCGTTCGGCCATGCGGTTCAGGCGGCGGCGCTCGGCCATCTGTACGGCAATTTCATCTTGCGGACGCGTTGCCGTTTCACCTTTGATGATTGCTTTCAGCAGACGATGGTTAATCATGTCGCCATATTTACGAATCGGTGAGGTCCAGGTGGCATAGGCTTCAAGGCCAAGGCCAAAGTGCGGACCCGGTTCGGTGCTGATTTCCGCGAAGGACTGGAAGCGACGAATACGGCTGTCGAGGAAACCCGACGGCTGGGCATCAAGCTCGCGACGCAGTTTGCAGAAACCGTCAAGCGTCAGCACTTCAACCGGATCAACGTGGACGTCATGGGTCTTCAGCAACGTTGCCAGCTGTTCGGTGTTGGCCGGATCAAAACCGGTATGCACGTTATAGACACCAAAGCCCAGCTTGTCGCGCAGAACGCGGGCCGCGCAAATGTTTGCCGCAATCATTGACTCTTCGACAATGCGGTTAGCGATGCGACGCGGTTCGGCAACGATATCCAGCACCTCGCCTTTCTCACCCAACACGAAACGGTAGTCCGGACGGTCCTTAAACACCAGCGCATGGGTTTTACGCCATTCGCTGCGGCGCAGGCAGACATCCTGCAGCAGTTTAATCTGCTGAGCGATAGACTCGCTTCCAGGCTGCCAGCTGCCGGTATTTTCCAGCCAGTCAGAGACGTTGTCGTAGGCCAGTTTGGCTTTTGACTCAATGGTCGCCGCGAAGAATTCGATATCGTCTTCAATCGTGCCGTCAGTCGTCAGGATCATGCGGCAGGCGAGGACCGGACGCACTTCGTTAGCGCGCAGAGAGCACAGGTCGTCAGACAGCTCGCGCGGCAACATCGGGATATTAAAGCCCGGGAGATAGTTGGTGAAGGCGCGAATTTTTGCCACTTTGTCCAGTTTGCTACCTTCGGCAATCCAGGCGGTCGGATCGGCGATAGCAACGGTCAAATGCAGCTTGCCGTCGTCGGCGGCTTCGGCATACAGCGCATCGTCCATATCTTCGGTGCTGGCGCTGTCAATGGTGACGAAGTCCTGCGCCGTTAAGTCACGACGTTCCAGGCCCTCATCCAGCATCTCGGTCGCTACGCCGTCCGGGGCTTCTTTTTCCAGATTGTGACGCGCCAGCGTAACCCACCACGGAACGAAATGATCGTCGCTGAAGGTGATAAATTGGGTTAATTCGGCATAAAAACCGCGGTCACCTTTCAGCGGATGACGGCGCATTTCAGCAACGGCCCAGTCTCCCTCTTTAAAATCATGGCTGACGCTACGATCGGCGCGGCAGGGAATGGCGTCTTTCAGCAGCGGATGATCGGGAACGATAGACAGTCGGTCATCTTTCTTATGCACTTTACCGACGAAACGGGTCAGGAAAGGTTCAATCAACTCTTCCGGCTCGGCGCTTTCACGTTCTTTTTCAGTGTGGATCACGGCGCTGATACGGTCACCATGCATCACTTTTTTCATTTGCGGCGGCGGAATAAAGTAGCTTTTCTGCGCATCAACTTCGAGAAAGCCAAAACCTTTTTCCGTCCCCTTAACGACCCCTTCAACACGAGGAGTCTGGGAATGCAGTTGCTGTTTAAGCTGCGCTAGCAGCGGGTTGTCCTGAAACATAATTAGGTATTTTCGTGGCTAAAAGAGCGGCTGACATTTTTACGCGATAATGCCTGTTGCAGCAAGCGATGTTTGGCATTTTACGTCTGTTGACGAACGATTCCGAGGGCGATTTTCAGACGATTCATCCAGCCACATACTCCGTTCCACGCCAGGATATCGATAATCTGCGCCTGGGAAAGCCCATGTTCCGCGAGGGGAGTTAATTGTGCTGCGCTGAAACGGTCAGGCGCCCGGGTTAAAAGCTGTACCGCCTGCAAGATGATGCGCTCGGTGGGATGGCTTTGTTCCCAGGCCTCTAGCGCCCGCTCGTCGTTGCGTAACGCATCACAAAGCTGCGGGGAAGTGGACCCCGTTTCGGCCCAGGCGTTAAAACAGCTGGCGCTACCGTTGATGCGGGCGGTCATCAGCGCCACCAGCGAAGCAAAAGGTTGATTCACGCTCAATTGGGTGAGTAACTGATGTTGAGCTTTGAGTATTGTTTCGTGGACCGCAAGCAGTGGCGCCAGTCCGGACAAGCCAGGATGTGTTAGCCAGTCGGCCAGCAGCGCCTGGCGTTCGTCATTGGCATAGCGGAGATCGCTATCGTTGATGTCGGGTACCCAGGTGAGCTGACCGAGCGTAAAATCGTCTGCCGGCGCATCTTCCTGCTGCGGCATTCCCGGCATCCAGCGCACCGGAAAGCGAAGGCCAGCGTGAAACGCGGCAATAGCGCGCGCCTGGAAACCGACAAAACCCACAATCTGATTAATGAGAATCATATCGCGGCTGGTCAACCCAACCTCATCCAACTGGCTGCGGGAAAGGGCGTTAATGACCGAAGGCGAACCGGCCAGCTGGCGGGCATATTGGGTCATTTGCGCCAGCCGGCGGTTGCTCTCACGGGAAGAGTCCGGTCCTGGCAGCGGCGCCAGCCGGGCAGCATAGTGATTACACAGCCGCTGCACGCCATACACCTGAGCGACGGTCAACGCCGTGCTCAGCCGGTCATAGGCGCTAACGGTTTGTAAGCGATTGACGACGACGGAGGCAGGAAAGAGCGCCTCGGCCAGACATCGCGCTGGCGTCAGCCAGCCCGCATGCGCGCGAAGCCACTCTTCCGGTAACGTCAGATCGAGTAAAAAGCGATCTTCGACATGGGCGGCTTCAGGGACGAGCGGCAGCACATCCACCGGGCAGATTGTTGACTGGGTTTCATGATACCAGTGGTTTTTGCCATAAACGCGGCGTTGCTCCATGGGCGTTCCTTGATCGGTATGTGGCGAGCCGCACTTCAGTGGGCCATATATGCATAACTATCCTGGCGTAACCCTGTAGCGGGAGAAAATATTGATACGTGCTAACAAATAGCTGTTTGGAATAACAGGGGTGAATATAGGTATCTGGTATGCAGAAAATGCAGAGAAGAGAAGGATGTCGCGAAGGCAATCCCTCCTCACCAGCGTGAGGAGGGAAAAGAACTTATTTCAGTTCCAGCTCGTTCATTGCCGCGATGCTGAAACCACCATCGACGTGAACGACTTCACCGGAGATACCGGCAGACAGATTGGAGCACAGGAAGGCTGCGCTGTTACCCACGTCTTCGATAGTCACGGTACGGCGAATCGGGGTGACCGCTTCGCAATGCGCCAGCATTTTACGGAAGTCTTTAATGCCGGAAGCGGCCAGCGTACGGATTGGACCCGCAGAGATAGCGTTGACACGCACGCCTTCCGGACCCATCGCGTTCGCCATGTAGCGCACGTTCGCTTCCAGAGACGCTTTTGCCAGACCCATAACGTTGTAGTTAGGAATCGCACGCTCTGCACCCAGGTAGGAGAGCGTCAGCAGGGCGGAGCCCGGGTTCAGCATACTGCGGCAAGCTTTTGCCATCGCCACGAAGCTGTAGGCGCTGATATCGTGAGCGATTTTGAAACCTTCGCGGGTGACCGCGTTGACATAATCGCCGTCCAGCTGGTCAGCCGGCGCGTAACCGATTGAGTGAACGAAACCATCAAATTTCGGCCACACTTTCGTCAGTTCAGCGAACAGAGAGTCGATGCTCTCATCTTCAGCCACGTCGCACGGCAGAACGATGTCAGAACCCAGTGCCGCGGCAAATTCTTCCACACGACCTTTCAGTTTTTCGTTCTGATAGGTGAACGCCAGTTCAGCCCCTTCACGGTGCATTGCTTGCGCAATACCGTAGGCGATGGACAGTTTGCTGGCAACGCCAGTGACCAGAATGCGCTTACCGGAAAGAAAACCCATAGCTTTAATCCTTATCGTTATTGCTTATTTTTACTTTAACAATCATGGGGTTAAGGTTGTTATTTCAAAATAACTCAAATTTAGCCGAGAATTATATCCCACTGATGACCCCTTATGTCACGCTATTTTCGTGCCTTAACGCGTAATGCTGAGCGGACACCCTCCAGTATATCACCGGATATCAGGCCCGTTTGGCGCAGTTCGGTGGGGAAAAGAGCGCTAACGACGGGTTGTGCCGTCCAGCAGAAGCCAGGTATCTGCCGGGAGCAGATACCTGCTCGCTCGGCGAGGTCTGAGATCTCGACAGGGGCGGCGAATATTCCCACGTTGGCCGCGCCGCAGCAACCAGGGATACAGGGAGCTCTTAGCGGTGAAGGCCGTTGGACAGGCGTGCTGATTATTTACCGTCTTTGCGCCAGGCATCGGCGGTCAGCGCCTCGCCAAAGTGGCCGGCAATCAGGCGTCGGGTGAGGTCATGCAGAGGTGACGCCAGTACATCGGCGGTGCTGCCGCGTTCGACGACCTCGCCCTGATGCATCACCAGAACCTGATCGCTGATATGCTTCATCATTCCCAGATGCTGGGTCACATAGATATACGAAATCCCCTGTTTCTCCTGTAACTCCAGCATCAGGTTGATCAACTGCGAACGCATCGACATATCCAGCGACGCCAGGGCTTCATCGCAGATGATCACTTTCGGACGCAGAATCAATGCGCGTGCGAGGCCCAGACGCTGTTTCTGCCCTGGAGCCAGCATATGCGGATAGTAGCTCACGTGGTCCGGCAGCAGGCCGACCATCCGCAGCGTCTCAATAACCTGCTTCTCCCGCGCCTCCGGTTCGAGATCGGTATTCAGGCGCAGCGGGAAGTCGAGGATCTGCGAAATACGCTGCCGCGGGTTGAGCGAGGTCGACGGGTCCTGAAAAATCATGCGGATACGCTGGCTGCGGAAAGAGTAGTCGCCAAACGTTAGCGGGTGATCGTCAATCAACAGCTCGCCGGATGTCGGCTCTATCATACCCGCCAGCATTTTCGCCAGGGTCGATTTTCCTGAACCGTTCTCACCAATAATCGCCAGCGTCTGGCGCTCGCGTAGCGTAAAACTGAGCGGTTTCACCGCCTCCACCATCTGACGACGAAACCAGCCGGTACGGTAGCGAAAGGTCTTACTCAGATTACGGACTTCGAGCAATGTTTCGACCATTTCACTCTTTCTCCATGTTTAGCGGGAAATGACAGGCGTACAGATGTGTTCTGGCTCCGGTCAGGCGTGGCGTTTCAATACACTCGCGTTGCGCGTAGGGGCAGCGCGGTCCAAGACGACAGCCAATCGGCAGTTGCTCGAGCAGGGGAATGGCTCCCGGCAACGTATTCAGGCGACTTTTATGCGGGAGTGCGCTGCCAAAATCCGGGATCGCGCGGATTAACGCCTGGGTATACGGATGATGAGGCGTGGTCACCAGCTCTTCGCTGGGTGCCGTTTCTACCGTTTGTCCGCAATACATGACATTGATTTTATCTGCCCATTTGCTAAGCATTTGCATATCGTGGCTGATCAACAATATGGTGGTGTTATTGTTCTGGTTCAGACGCGTAAGCAGGCGGATGATTTGCGCCTGGGTCGTCGGTTCCATGGCGTTGGTCGGTTCATCGGCGATCAGCAGACGCGGTTGGTTGGCGAGGGCGATGGCAATCATCACCTTCTGGCACTCCCCGTCAGTTAATTCGTAGGGGAAACTGCGTATGGCGTCTTTGTGATCTTTAATGCCGACACGGTGCAGCAGTTCGATGGCCCGGCGTTTTCGCCAGCCGATACGCTGCCACCAGCGGCCTTTAAAGGTCCAGCCGGGGATATTCTGCATTAGCTGCAGGCCAATACGTTCCGACGGGTCGAGACAGGATTGCGGCTCCTGAAAGATCATCGACACGTTGTGGCCAATTAGCTTGCGGCGCTCGCGGCCGGAGAGACGTAAGAGATCGATATCATCGAAGCGCATACGGTCGGCGGTGACCCGCCAGTTGTCTTTGGTGACGCCACAGATCGCTTTGGCAATTAAGCTCTTACCGGAGCCGGATTCGCCCACCAGACCGCGAATTTCACCTTCCGCAAGGGTCAAGCTGACGCGGTCGACGGCTTTGACCCAGCCTTCATTGGTTTTGAACTCAATGGTTAAGTTGCGAATATCAAGTAACGGCATTATTCCACCCCGGCGATAATGGCCCGGCGGATCCCGTCGCCCAGCAGGTTGACCAACAGGACGCTAATCATAATCGCCGCGCCGGGCAACATCACCGTCCATGGCGCGACGTAAATCAGTTCCAGCGCGTCGCCCAGCATCGCACCCCATTCCGGTGAAGGAAGTTGGGCGCCGAGGTCGAGAAAGCCCAGGGCAGCGATATCGAGAATCGCCATTGATAACGCGCGGGTGATCTCGGTGACCAGCCCGGAAGCGATATTCGGCAACACCGCAAACCAGAGAATATTTAATGTTGATGCGCCGTCGAGACGGGCGGCAATGACGTACTCTTTTTCCAGCTCATCATGCACCATGCTGTAGACTGAGCGCACGACACGCGGCAGCAACGCCAACCAGACGGCAAACATCGCGTGGCTCAGATGCGGCCCGGCGAAAGCCACGACAATAATGGCCAGCAGCAGTGACGGAATCGACAGCAGAGTATCGAGGATATGGTTCAACATCGCCGACAGCAGGCCATGGGTTGAACCGGCAACGACGCCGAGCACCAGCCCGAATAGCGTGGCCGCGAAGGTGACGACAAAAGCGCCGCCAACGGTCGGCGCCGCGCCGCTCAGCAGACGGCTCAGCACATCGCGCCCGAGATCGTCGGTCCCGAGGAAGAACGACACTTCACCATAGCGCGACCATGACGGCGGCAGCAACTGGTAGCCAAGAAACTGCTGATCGATACCGTAAGGCGCAAACCAGCCGCCAAAGACGCACAGCAGCACCAGAGCCGCGCAGCCGTACAGGCCGATCATCGCGGTCGTATCGCCGTAGAATTTTCGCCAGACGGTACGCAGCGCACCGGGCGGACGCTTTTCCAGATACACGCTATCGTAGGGCATATGAATCCGTTTTAAGTTTGTTAGTCATGCTTTGTGTCTTTTTAATACTTCTGCTTTCTGAGCGGCTTTGCCGCCCGTTTTTGCTTTAAATCTGTTTCGCCCGGACAGCCCTGAAGGTGCTCAATTTACAGGAAATGTACACATTCATGCGTCTATCGTCTGCGGAATGCACACACGCTAACTGATACCTGGTTAAGAAAAGCCTTTGGCAAAAAATCGATGTCATTTCAGATGCTCACGGACTGAATATCAGACTCTCTGTAACCGGCAGTATAACATTCTTTATCGCTACAGATGGAACGGCAAGGCCGTACAGCTGACGACTGGCGATTATCCGAGCGTATAGGGAGCGCAGGCAGCAATTCAGCGCCTGGCAGGCGGAAGGTGTGGGCTGAGTTTCTTTGATGATATGGGGAGACGAGTGATGAGCTGCAGCGAGAGAGCAGGGGTATATCGGCGGAGATCGCCGGGTTATGACTCCTGATGGTGTGGATCGCTGCCGCAGGATGATGGCGAACGGCGCTAACCGGAAGCAGGTCGCAGACGTGCTCAGGGAGGAGTGAAGACCGTTTATAAGTATTTCCCTGCAACCGTCAGTGACGTGATCCAAAATGTCAGTAGTTTTTCTTCAGTGTGACATTTGAGATAATCAATGTTTTCAGCTTTGAAAACAGTTTGGTTTGGTTGTGAACGGTAAGAAAACAATAAGTTTTGAGCAATTTTTAACTATTAACAGCAATCTTGGGCATATATCCGATACATGGTCTGACTTGTGGGCGTTGATTTTTTATACAGGTCTGAGTGTTGGGCGATTAATCACGCTGCGCTATGAAGATATCGGACTGAATTCATTATATTTGCGGGAAACAGGGCGGTTAAAAGCAATGAAGATTCAGCTCTCATCCCCATCACGCGCATTACTGAGTCGCAGGCGAGAGAGATACCCGGAAGACATTTTTGTTTTCCAGAGTCACTCAAATCGCGTCAAAAATCAGGTTGGTCCGGTTACCGTGATTGCCTTTAATACCGCATTAAGAAGGGCCGGAGAGGTCTTGCCGCTTCGTACGGTAAGCAGCAGAAGCGCCAGAAATGTAGCAGTATAAAGATGTTCACCAATGAAGGCGCATTACCAGAGACTGCCCGTCATTCTGTGTCATTGCCACCGTATGAATAGTGACCGTTTAGACGGCCACCGAACTCGATAATAAAACGACTCATCGCCAGACACCAATTCCGTATCGGCATACTCCACTTTTTTGACGCTGACTGGATAGCCAGACCGGTCGGAAATTCAGCCCTGCCAGCTACCGTGCACACGACCTGTCAGTGGCAGAAAATCTGCTGAAACACCATCATCTGCGAGGGAGCATGAGCGCAAAAGTCTGCTGCTACGACAATGCCTGTGCGGAAAGCTTCTTTCACACACTACTTCTTTCACACACTAAAAGTGGAATGTATCCACGGTGAACATTTTAACAGCCGGGAAATCATGCGGGCGACGGTGTTTAATTATATCGAGTGTAATTACAAGCGTTGCCGTCTACACAGTGCCTGTGATGGACTCCGTCCGGAACAATTTGAAAACCAGAACCTCGCTTAGGGCTCTGTCCATATTACGTGGGTAAGATCAAGAGACAATTTATGTTTCTGGTAAATCAATGATAACCAATGTACCAAAACTGCCGATTTCCACAGTATGAGGAACGCCAGCTTTGGCTACATAAAGCTGGCCAGACGTTACAGAGATTTTTTTACCTTTAACACTCAGTTCGAGACGCCCGTCAATGACCAGTAACCCCTCATCATACTCATGTACCTCTTCAATTACTGAGCGTTCATCCATACGTAAAATTTTGAGATTTGTTTCCCCAATGCGGCCTAATACTTGAGATCGCCAGGCCTCCTGTAATGCATGTGCTTCGGTCCTAAGGTCAAAAAGCGACATAAGATCATTCCCTTTAATATACGTTTAGTGCATTTATGACATAGAAATTCCCTCTCACCATATAACAAATATGGAAAAACAAGTCGAAAAAGAGGCTATATCTTTTCTCAATACGGTATTAATTCTGCAGTGCCAGATTATGGAGTCTGTTTTGGCCAGAACTTTAATTATCGAAGGACCAATGGGGTAATTGCGTCCGCTTCTCGCGGCGATGTCAATCGATGGATGCAACAGACTGGTTAAACCGCTCTGCGGGTGGTTCATCGCCTGGTGTTTTTCTCGGCCTCTCGTTGAACGACCTGGCAACCCTGTTTAGCCTTTGCTGGCTGTGAACCGCTAAGGCAGTTCCTTTTGGAAAATATTGTCGGGGCAACCTGTTCGTATTTTCATTTGAGCCACGTTGCCAGGGAGATTGAAGATCACAGAAATAAATCTGAATGGCTGTCGCTAAAGTAAATCAGATGTGGTTGGTCATGATCGGTTAAAACCTTCTATAAATCGCATCAGGTTTAATATTTTTTGGCCAGCATATCCCATGTTATAGCTCGTGCAATAAAACATAGCAAATGCAATATCTTGTTGATATAAAAGAATATTTTGAATGAACTAATGGTTTGTGGCATTATGCGGCTTCCTTTGCCAGGCGTCATAGCAAAGGAAGTTTCCTGGCTCGTGATACGTTTCGCTACGTGCAGGTTTTCAATAAACCGGCAATGACTTGTCAGGAAAAATTAAAAGCCGGAAGCATTCCGGGTTACCCATAAATTTATAAGCCTGAGTAATGTCAATATGATGTCTTCAATTGCTGAGCTTTTTTTTTCGCTTATCATCATCCTTATTGCGGCCGAAATTTTTACCAACGCGCTCGAACACCTCGGCCAGAAACTACGTCTTTCGCAGGGGGTCACGGGTTCACTTTTCGCAGCAGTAGGGACAGCTCTGCCTGAGACGATTGTGCCGCTTCTGGCCATCATTTCCGGCCCCACCCTGTCAAGCCACAGTGAGGAAATTGGGGTGGGTGCGATTCTGGGGGCTCCTCTTATGCTGTCAACGCTGTCGATTTTTCTGATGGGGGCTGCGGTTATAGGAAAACGAGGACCTGCAGGAAAAATCAATCCAGAACCAAGTGGATTCCAGCGAGATACTGGCTTTTTTCTGGTTGCTTTCATTCTTGCCACTCTGGCGATGTATATTCCGCATGACAAGACGCTCTACAGACAGATCATCAGCGTGATTCTGGTACTGCTGTATTTACTGTATGTGTATCGGACGATAAAAGCATCTCACCATCTGGTTCAGGAAGGTGGGGGAACTCAAGCAGAGCGGCCTCTGTTCTTATCCCATGCGGGGTTACCCGGAAATTTTCTCGTGATTCTCATGCAAGTTATGCTGGGTCTCGGCATCCTGCTGGCAGGGGCCTTTTGGTTTATAACTGGTGTGGAAAGTGCCTCAGGATATTTTGGTATCTCGGCTCTGCTGCTGTCACTGATCATTATTCCGGTTGCCACGGAGTTACCAGAAAAAGTTAACAGTATTTTGTGGATACGTCGTGGCAAGGACACTCTGGCGGTGGCCAATATTACAGGGGCGATGGTATTTCAGGGAACGATACTGCCGGCGATTGGTATCATGTTGACACCGTGGGAGCCCCGCTCGGAAGTCATTACCGGCGTTTTCATTACGCTTACCGCCGCATTCTGGCTGTGGCTCGCGGCGAGGAAAAAGAAAATCCCTGTGGCCTGGTTAGGATTGAACGGTCTGCTTTACGTTCTGTATATCGGCATTTCGTTGTATAACCAGTAAGTCGCTTGCCTGAATTCTTTACCCGATATGAGCGACAGTATGAGGTAGCTCAATACAGCACCTATAACCGCAACGCCAGGCATAATCGGGATGCCCGTTCCTCGGGTGACGCCTGACACCGTCATCGTCTTCCCGGAAACCGTGAGTGCTGACAGGCTGCAGGTCGCAATCAGTAAAGCCACCGCACACAACGATGCTCTAATCTGAAGTACGGGGAGCGCGACAGTGGCACGTAATGCATGATTATGACTGGCAAAAGCGGGGGGCGTCATCCTTGCACCAGAGATAATAGAAGCGCCTGAGCAGCTCTGGTGGCCAGCCGGGTTCGCCAGGCATCTCGGCCATTTCCAACCCTTCTCCGCGATGTCTGAGGCAGGCGGCCATAATCTCCCAGGTAAATTCCGGGTGAAACTGCACCGAATACGCTGTGTCGCTATAGCGTAGAATCTGGCAGGCGTCCCGGGCGGAAAACGCCAGCACGCTGGCACCTTCCGGTGGTTGTAGCACGGTTTGCCGGTGCGAAAGCCAGGCCGAAAAGCGCCTGGGAAATGCCGTTAGCAGCGGGGCCGTGCTTTGTTCGGCGATCTGGATCAGCTGTAGCCCGCGTTCGCTCCCCAACGGATTATCAGCAACCACTCCTCCCAGCGCGTGGGCAATCAGCTGGTGGCCATAGCAGACGCCCAGTAGCGGCAGATTCAGGGCGTGAGCGCGGCGTATCCACTGAGCGGTCTTCTCGCTCCACGCCAGCCTGTCGGTGACCATCGCCCAGGAGCCGCTGATGATGGCGCCGCAGATGGTGTCGAAAGCGGGCAGGGGAACATGGTGATCCGGGCGAATAATCCGGTACTCCCCTCGGGTTAAGGCGAGCGCCTGAACGAACCATTGGCTTTACTCGCCTGTCGCCTGCCGGATGACCGCCGGCGGTTCGCCCATTTGAATAATCGCCAGCGGCCTGGCCATCTTAGTCCTGCAGATAAAAGTCGAGGCTGGAATTCAGCACTGGGCGAATAATCCCCGTCCGTACCACAAAGTCGCCGAACGCCTCATCCGGCTTAGCCGCCTGCGCCCAGGCGCTCAACAACGCGTCAAGATCGCGGATAATCTCCTCAAGCGGCTGGTTCTCTTTATAGAGGCGAGGAATACGTGTTCCCTCGCGGTTGCCGCCGAGGTAGAGGTCATAGCGGCCCACGGCGCGGCCCACCAGGCCGATTTCGGCCAGCATCGCCCTGCCACAGCCGTTCGGGCAGCCGGTGACGCGAAATATCACCGACCGATCGGCAATCTTGTTGCGTAATAAGATCTCGTCAAGGCGATCGACGATGCCCGGCAACACGCGTTCGGCCTCGGCCATCGCCAGCGGACAGGTGGGATAGGAGACGCAGGCCATCGCGCTTTTTCGCTGCGGCGATACGGTGTCATCAATCAGGGAATAGCGCTGTGCCAGGGCGTCAATCTGCGCACGGTTGTGCTCGCTGACGCCGGCGATAATGATGTTTTGATTGGGGGTTAAGCGAAAATCACCCTCGTGGACGGCGGCGATGGCGGCAAGGCCCGACTTGAGCGGCTTGCCAGGCTTATCAATTAATCTGCCGCTTGGGATAAACAGAGTGAGATGGTGCTTACCGTCGATCCCTTCGACCCAACCGATACGATCGCCGCGACCGCTGAAAGCGTACGGCCGCAGTGGTTGGAATGTCATGCCTGCCCGCTGCTCGACTTCCGCTTTAAACACCTCAATGCCGAGCCGATCGATGGTATATTTCGTTTTGGCGTTGCGTCGATTTGCGCGGTTTCCCCGGTCTCTTTGAGTGGCGACAACGGCGGTGGCAACCGCCAGCGTGGCGCTTAACGGAATATATCCCAGCTCCGTTGCAAGGCGCGGATAGGTGCTATGGTCGCCGTGGGTCATCGCCAGGCCGCCGCCGACAAGCACGTTGAATCCCGTCAGCTGCCCATTCTCGCCGATAGCAATAAAGTTAAGATCGTTGGCGTGCAAATCGACGTCGTTTTGCGGCGGGATGACCACTGCAGTTTTAAATTTGCGCGGCAGATAGCTGTTGCCCAGAATGGTCTCTTCTTCCGGCTGCGCGATTTTTTCACCGTCCAGCCAGACCTCGGCATAGGCGTTTGTTTTCGGCAACAGAT
This sequence comes from Raoultella sp., assembly GCF_039594335.1. Lineage (NCBI taxonomy): Bacteria > Pseudomonadati > Pseudomonadota > Gammaproteobacteria > Enterobacterales > Enterobacteriaceae > Klebsiella > Raoultella sp. The sequence goes on along the minus strand of NZ_JBCNNS010000030.1, from coordinate 14,394 downwards.
GCTCCGATATCTTTTTGGCCCACTCGTAAGCCTGATGATGAAGCCCGGACTCCACCGGATTAGAAGTACACAGCACGTTACGGTTGACGTCGCCCGCCGTCGCCCGCGAATCGAGACCCAGCCGATGCAAGAGCCGATGAACCGGCTTGATATTGCGCTTTAGCACGCCGTGAAGCTGCAACGCCTGGCGGTTGGTGATGCGAATGCTGCCGTAAAGCGTATGCTGCGACGCAAACTCGTCGATCCCCAGCCACTGCTGCGGGCTGATGATCCCGCCGGGTAAACGCACCCGCAGCATCACCGTATGCAGCGGTTCCAGCATTTGCGCCGCTCTTTCCTGGCGAATATCGCGATCGTCCTGCTGGTACATGCCGTGAAAGCGGATCAACTGGAAGTTATCGCCGAGAAATCCGCCGGTTAATTCGTTATGCAGATCCTCTTTAATCGTGCCGCGCAGAAGCTGGCTCTGCTGTTTTAATCGCTCATTATCCGAAAGTTTATCATTGCTCATTATAGTGTTCTCAAAAATGTGCGGGTTAATTCGCCCGAAAATACCGGGAAATTACATCACAGCAGATCCTTAACCAACATGAACAGTTATTTGGTTAATTGATATAACAGTTGTTATAACCGCTAGTTCTAATTAATCATTATTCGTCCTGAACAGTTTTACCGTTATACCTTAGCAATTATTTTGCTAATGGCTGTTCGCGCTGCCGACAGGCGGCATCATGGCTGCGGTGATATTGAGTCTGCCAGTGCGAAAGGTGATTTATTTTTTATGCGCTGCGCCGGTCGGCAGGCTATCCACGGCAGGCACTGTGTACATATAGTGCTGAATCTGGCCGATAAACGCCTGTTTACTTTTGAAATTATATTTAAGGTAAGCTGAGGCGGTATCTTCAATCCCGAGGAGGATATCCATCATCGCATATTCAATCTTTTTATGGCTGATGTAGGCGCTTACAGTCGTTCCGGTTCGCTTTTTAAAAATACGATGTACATATTGCCGGGAAACCTGCAGATATTCAGCGAGATCATAAACTGAAATGTTATTTTTAATATGTTGATAAATATACTGGATGGCAAAATTAACCAATGCGCGGTCATTAGATATTATGCTGTCGGAGAGTTGAGTCTGGTGTTGCATAGATACTGGTTCTTGTTTGACTTTATCTTTTTATCATAGGCGATTTAAAACAGAACGAAATATACAATATTGTGGTTTTTATGGATAACAGTATTACGAGTGCCGCGATGATCAGGATTTTAGCGCAGGCATTTTGTATGTATCATTAACGCTCGTAGCGCGAGGCAATGCCTCAAGCATGGCCGATGCAATGAGCCATGCCGGACAGGGGCGAACTAAATGGCGAGTTTTGTCTTCACCATGCTGATCCAGCTGATGATTATCGGCCTGCCGGTCTGGAGTATACATGTCCACCTGCTGATCCGTGCTTAACGCAGGGTGCAGAGGCGGTTAGCGCAGCCCTGGCAGATTATCTGCCAGGGCTGTTTTGGTTCAGGCGGCGGGCGAGCGGCCATGAAATTGCTGAGCGGCAGCCTTGTCCCGGCACTGCTGGCCGTAGCGGCCGGGGGTGACGCCGGTGACGCGTTGAAACGCGCGATTAAACGCGGCCTGGGATTGATAGCCGACCCGTTCTGCGCTTTGCGTCAGGCTCACGCCGTTGGTGATGTGCTGGCAGGCGAGCGCAATGCGAATATGGCGCACGATTTCAGCCGGTGGCAGCGGCGAAACTTGGTTAAAGCGCTGAATAAACCACGAGCGCGAAAGGCCCGATGCGCGCGCCATGGTTTCCACCGTCCAGCAGCGTGCGGGGAACAAAACAATCTCCGCCATCAGATTAAGGAACTCCTTCGTCAGCGGAATATTATCCAGCGGGGTCTTCACCGTATGGCAGGATAAATAGTGGCGGATCACCATAAAAAAGAGTAATTCCGTCAGTGAAGCGATAAGTTTTTCACTGCGCAGCGCCGTCTGCTTCGCCTCCTGATTAATTACCGCCACCAGTTTGTCGATGGAGCCGGACCGGTCGTCCTGCGCTTTAAATACGATAACCTGCGGTAAAAAGCTCAACAGCATCTGGCTAATGGTGGTTTTAAAGGTAATAAAACCGCAGGTTAATGCGGTGCTGGTCTCATCTTTATAAGCGAGCGGTTGCATTTCCCGCACCGGCGCCCGGTAAGCGCTTTGCGCATTTTCATGGGAGGAAAGAACGAATGGACAATCCTGTAAGATAAAAACCATACTGCCTTTTTCCAGTCGCAGTGGATCAGCAGACAGGGCGCTGTGCAGCCAGCAACGCCCCTCCATCACCAAGTGATAGCTGGCTTTGCCGCTGCCAGAAGTACCGCCTTGCCATGAGCCGCAATATTTGCCCACATGGTAAACGGAGTTCTCAATACTCAGATTATCTAATAACCATTCGCTATTTAGCATAGTAAAAAAGAATAAATAAAGGACGAATGAACAATAATCAGCTTTTTATCAGTATTGCTCCCCGCGTTCAATAAAAACATACTAGTTGTAATTTAACTGGAGACTCATCATGACAAGAATTACCTTACAGACTCTGGCTGGCGCTCCGGAGGAATCAAAACCGTATCTGGAAAATGCCCGGCGCGCTTCAGGCTTTATTCCTAATTTATTACTGGCGCTGTCTAATTCGCCACAGGCGTTGGAAACATATATAACAGTCGGCGCTATAAATAATAATAACAGTCTATCCGCAGCGGAACGAGAAACGGTGCAATTAATTGCCGCAACTGTTCACGGTTGCGGTTTTTGTGTGGCGGGGCACAGCGCAACGGTTGAAAAGAAAAAAATCATGCCGACGGCCGATTTACAGGCGCTACGCCAGCGGCAGCCGCTGCCCGACCCGCATCTTGAAGCTATCGCCAGCTTCACCCGCGAGGTCATCGCCACGCGCGGCGCGGTTAGCGAGGCGGAATGGCAGGCGTTTCGCGCGGCGGGGTACGGCGAGCGCCAGGCGCTGGATGTGATCCTCGGCGTCAGCCTGGCTACGCTGTGCAACTTCGCCAACAGCCTGGCGCAAACGCCGCTCAATATTGAGCTAAGCCCGTGGGCCTGGTCCGACTGAACCTGGCCGCCCTCTGCTGAAGGAGAGTACGCATGCTACATCACTCATTACGCGAGTGGCTTGACGATCGGGCGGCGGAACTTGACCGCTCCGGCGAACACAGCCATGCGCTATTGCAAAAGCTGGCGGAAGCGAACCTGTTTCGTATCGGGATCGCGCCGGCGTCCGGGGGCAGCGGCGGTACGCTGCTGGACGCGATTGACGCCATCAGCGCGGTGGCCCGCCATTCGCTGACGGCGGCGTTTATGTTCTGGGGACACCGTACCTATATCGACATCCTGACCCAGGCGCTGCAGAGCGCATTACGCGAACGTATATTGCCCGATCTGCTGTCAGGCCGGCTGGCGGGGGCGACCGGTTTATCCAACGCGATGAAATTCCTCTCCGGGCTCGAAGAGCTGCAGGTCGGCGGCGTACCTGACGGGGTGGGGGGCTGGCGGCTCTCCGGGCAACTTTACTGGGTTACCAATTTGCAAATCCGCGGTTTCCAGGCGGTGGCGGTTGTTCAGCCTGATGGCAGCGGCGAACCGTTCATCGCCAGTATCGGATCCGGCCTTACCGGCGTGTCGCGCTCTGCCGATCTTGCGCTGATGGCGATGCAGGGCAGCGCCACGGCGGCATTGCGCTTTGACGATGTCGCGCTGGAAAAAGACGCGGTGATCCATCCTGCTGCCCGGACGTTTTTGCCTGCGGTGCGCCCGCGCTTTCTCGGTTTGCAGTGCGGCATGGCGCTCGGGCTGACCGAACGGATTCTTGACGAGTGCCGCGACCGATTAAGCGACGGCCACGTACTGCGCGGGGAATGGCAGATACTGCTACAGCGCTATCGCCAGATCCGCAGCGACCTTTACGCAGGGGTAGAAAGCCAGCGATTTGTACAGCAGCCCGGAGAACTGTTCCGGCTGCGCATCGGGCTGGTCGAACTGGCGATGAGCAGCATACAACTGGAACTGATGCTGGCGGGAGGCCGGGCCTACCTGTCGCCGCAGGGCGATCAGACCGCGCGCCGCTGGCGTGAATGCGCCTTCCTGCCGCTGGTCACCCCCAGCGTTGTGCAGCTGAAACAGCAGCTGGCAAGGCTGTCCTCATGACCGTTTTGCTGCATGCCAGCCGCCTTGAGGTGGGGTATCGCCGCGGTCAGGTGACGACCCGCTTGCTGCAGGATTTCAACTTTGCGCTGGCGGAAAATGAAATTGTCGCGGTGGTGGGAGCCAGCGGCGTCGGGAAATCCAGCCTGCTGCGGATCCTGGCCGGGCTGGAAAAACCGCTGGCCGGTGAGGTGAACTATCTCGGCCAGCCGCTGGACGGCCCGCATCCTCACCTTTCGGTGGCTTTCCAGGACCCCACGCTGCTGCCCTGGCGCACGCTGGAACACAATGTCGCCTTTGGCCTCGATTTCCGCCATCAGCCGCGGCTTAGCGCGCGGGAACGTCGGGAACGCGTGCAACAGGCGATTGCGTCGGTCGGCCTGAGCGCCCACCTCAGTAAGTTACCGGCCCAGCTTTCCGGCGGGATGGCTCAGCGCGTGGCGCTAGCCCGATGCCTGGCGCGGCGGCCGAAGGTCATGCTGCTTGATGAGCCGTTCAGCGCGCTGGATGAAGTCACCCGCCACGACATGCAGCGGCTGTTGATCGCTGTGCTTAATCAACACCGGATGTCGGCGCTGCTGATTACTCATGACATTGACGAGGCGCTGCTGGTGGCGGACCGGGTTATTTTGCTGGGCGGCGCCCCGGGTCGTCTGATGGGCGAATGGTCCCCGCAGATCCCCCATCCGCGCGATAATGCGCTGGAGGCGCTCGCCACCCTGCGGCTGGAAATATTGAAGAAACTGCGCGATGTACGCGCGGATACTGATGCGGAGAAACGCCATGTGCCTGATGTGTGATGCGATGTCGCGACGCGACTTTCTGAAACTGAGCGCGCTGCTGAGCGCCGGAACCGCTCTCCCGCTGATAATGCAACAGCAGGCACGCGCTGCCGTTGAACCGGACGCGCCGGTCAGAGTGGGTTATCTGCCGATCACCGATGCGGCGCCGCTGCTGGTGGCGCACGGGCTCGGTCTGTTCGACAAGGCCGGGGTGAAGGCCGAGCGTCCGGTGATGTTCCGCAGTTGGTCGCAACTGACCGAGGCGTTTATCGCCGGCCGGGTGAACGTGATTCATATGCTCTCGCCGGTGACGATCTGGGCGCGCTACCAGGCGAAACTGCCGGCCAGGGTGGTAGCCTGGAACCATACCAACGGCTCGGCGCTGACCGTGGCACCGCAGATTAGTCGCCCCGAAGAGCTGGAGGGGAAAACCGTCGCCGTGCCTTTCTGGTACTCAATACATAACGTGGTGCTGCAGCAAATATTACGCAGCGCCGGGCTGCAGGCGGTCACCGGCGTGCCGGGGAAAAAGCAGGTTCGCCTGCTGGTGCTTTCGCCTGCTGATATGGTGCCCGCGCTGGCGGCCGGGCAGATTCAGGGCTTTATCGTCGCCGAACCGTTTAACGCGCTGGCGGAAGCGCGCCATGTCGGGCGGATCCTGCGTTTTACGGGCGACGTCTGGCAAAACCACGCCTGCTGCGTGGTAATGATGCACGATAGCGATCTCAGTACGCGACCAACGTGGAGCCAGAGCGTGACCGATGCGCTGGTTAACGCCCAGCGGTGGATCCGCCAGCATCGGGCGGAAACGGCGCAACTGCTGGCGCGCAGCGATGAGCATCGCTATACGCCGCACGATGCTGAGGTGCTTCGTCAGGTACTGCTGCCCACTCCGGCGATGCAGGCCAGTTGGCAAAAGGACGGCGCGATCCGCCACGAAGCGTGGCGCCAGCAGCGGATTGATTTCCAGCCCTGGCCGTACGCCAGCTATTTCGCATCGCTGACCGAGCAGCTGAAGCAGACGGTAATGGAGGGAGATCGTGATTTTCTCACCCGGCTCGACGGACATCAGGTCGCCGCCGAGCTGGTGGCGTCGGATTTCGTGCGTCAGAGTATCGCCCGTGTCGGCGGCATGACCGCGTTTGGTCTGCCCGACCAGGCGTTTGACCGTGAGGAAACGATCGCGCCATGAAGTCGCTTTTCATCCGTATTGGCTGGGCGCTTCCCGGTCTTACACTTCTGCTGCTGCTCTGGGGTGCAATAACGCACTTTGCCGGGGGAATGGCCGGGCTGTTTGCGCCGGAAAATGCCTTCCGCAGCCTGCTGGAGATGCTTGTTCAGGGGGAACTGATGCGTAATATCGCCATCAGCCTGTCGCGTGTGGCGGTTGGACTGGGGCTGGCGATAATGGTCGGTATCCCGTGCGGCCTGCTAATTGGCTGCTCGGCAGCAAGCGAACGTCTGGCGATGCCGGCGCTGCAGTTTCTGCGCATGATCTCGCCGCTCTCGTGGATGCCCGTCGCCGTGATGCTGCTGGGGATCGGCGATCGCCCGATCTGGTTCTTGCTTAGCTTTGCCGCCGTGTGGCCGGTGCTGCTCAATACCGCCAGCGGCGTCAGGCAGTTGCCCCCCGGCTGGCTGCTGCTGGCCCGTTCGTTGAGCGCAACGCGCCGGGAAACGCTCTGGCATATTATTCTGCCCGGCGTTCGCGCCCATATTCTCACCGGTGTCCGGTTGGCCATCGGTATCCTGTGGATTGTGTTGGTGCCTTGTGAAATGCTGGGGGTCAGCTCAGGGCTGGGCTATGCCATCCTTGATGCCCGTGACCGACTGGATTATTCCGCCCTGATGGCGGTGATTGTGACTATCGGTGCTATCGGTTTTCTGATGGACTGGCTGGCCAGATATTTTATCCGCACGGTGAGCACCTGAATTCTCTTAACCCCCGCCGAGGGCGAATGTTCTCGGCATGTCGTTGCGCATCAGCGCATCGGCGTAGAAATCAGAGACGCTGCTTTCACGGATCGCCTGAGGTTGACAGGGGGGCTTCGCCCGGTGGCGCGGCCACGGTTCTGACCCTGTCGCGATGGGGATTCCCGCTAACCCGCACGTCAAAATGATACTGCTGCATAGGTCAGCAGTTGCTCGTCGCTGACCTCCTGTGTCAGAGACTTCGACAGAGAACGCGGGCGGCGTGCACCAGCAGCCCCTCAGCTGCTGTTCGGCGTTCCTGAGCCGGCCATCGCCAGAAAATGCGGCTTATCACCTGCGCACTGCCCAGCCTCATATATTTTGCATGCGGAATAGTTGCCATCAGGTGACACTGTCGCGGGAAGTGCCCGTACGTTGACCAGGACTTTTGCGTCAGCGCCCGAATTTTCAGTTGCTCTCAAGATAAAGGTTTGCCCATTCCGCAGTGTCTCTGATAACCGTGAGTATGGTTTCGGCTGATGTCCTGACAGGTTCGTCCGTCAGTCGGGTGTCTGCTGACGCCACATTTAATCAGCGCTTTCCCGGAGCGGGAAAGCGCCATTCTGGTCAGATAAGCCGGGTATCAGCCTCTGAGACGGGCGGCGGTTTCCGCTACGCGCTGCCCCAGCAGCCTTGCCGTCTCCAGGTCGCCGCTGCGAGGAGCCTCATCCGGCGACGCGTCGGACGGGGATATGGCCAGTGCGCCGGCAAAGCCGGCAGTCCAGTTGACGTCCTGCGGACCGCTGGCCTTGGTGTTGGCGGGTAGCTGACCCAGTCCGACCCAGACCTGGCTGTGCTGCTGGGATAGCGTCCACTGGTACTGGATGGCGGAAAACTTATCGCCGTTCACGGAGGCAGAGTTAGTGAAGCCAGCCGCCACGGTGTCCTTAAGCGCCTGTTTTACCCATAGCTTTGACGAGGCGTCGGCAAACTTTTTGAACTGCCACGCCGGGCCACCCATGTAGGTCGGGGATCCGTAAATCACTGCGTCCTGCTGAGCCAGCAGCTCAAAACTGTCCTCCGGCAGGTCGCCGTTTTCATCAATACGCAGAACGGTGACGTCGGTTCCGGCCACGCTGCGCGCACCTTGCTCAACGGCTTCCGCCTGCTTTGCCGTGTGTCCGTAACCACTGAAGAATACGATTGCTACTTTTGCCATGTCAGTTTCCTCGGTTGTGATAATCCGTATTGGTTATGTCAGTGATGGTAGCTCTGCCAGCGCTGCGCTGATGCTTTGCATCCCGCCGTACAGAGCATGGCCGCTGATGACGTGCTCAGCATCGTCAGCGGTTGCCAGCAGCAGGGGCACGCCCCTGACGCCTTTTTCGCTCATGAGACGCTGTACTCGGGCAGTGCGCAAGTCGGAGAGACTGCGCAGTCCATCGTCAGCCTCAAGCCTGTCCGCCAGCTCAGCGCCGCCGTCAGTGCCGTGCTCCTGCGCCCATGTCGTGCTGATATCCGCCACCACGTCGCTGCGTGAGGTGTCCTGGCCATCCACGTAGCGGGCATGCTGCAAGGCGTGAAGCAGGCCCGCTTCGGCGGCCGCACCGGCGTGCTGAAAGGCGGTCAGCGCGCGGTTCATGTACGTTGAGTCAAAGCTGCCGCCAGAGAGCAGGAGCCGGTGATAAGCCTCACTGAACGGCTGGCCGGTCAGCGACGCGATGCGTTGGTCGTTGCTCCAGGCGTGCCCGGCCCACAGCGCCGTAATCTGGCGGGCGCCGTCGCCGCTGAACAGGCCGCAGGGCATCAGCTCCAGGCGGTCGCCGTAGTGTCGGGACAGATAATCCAGCGCTGGCGCGCTGGCGTAGCACCAGCCGCAAAGCGGGTCAAAAATGTACTGCAGCTTGTCGATATGCACGTTGCCATCTCCGTAAATCAGTTGCGTCCATCATATTTGGATTCCGCAATCCGAAAAACAGGCATACAGTAGACACATTGTTGCATGAGGTGAGCGAATGGACAGATTTACGGCACTGCAGGTCTTTTCTGAGACGGTTAAACGGGGCAGTATTTCGGCGGCGGCCGAACATCTGGGCCTGTCACGGGCCATGGCGTCGCGCTATATCGCCCTCATGGAGGAGTGGACGGGGTCGCGCCTCCTGCACCGGACGACCCGACGGTTAAGCCTGACGGTACCCGGAGAGCAGGCATTACTGCTGTGCCACGATATCCTGGCGTTGACAGACGGGCTGGCGGCGATGGACCCTGGCATCGTGTCCGCGCCCAGAGGCAAGCTGAAGATAACCTCCAACTCCATCTTTGCGGAGTTCTGCCTGACGGACCTGATTATCGACTTTCTGGCCGCCTATCCGGAGATTCAGGTTGATCTGCAGGTTGCGGACAGGACCGTTGACCTCGCAGAAGAAGGCATTGACCTTGCCATCCGGGTTTCCAGCTCGATTGCACCTAACCTGTACGCCCGTAACCTCGGCCACTGCTCCTCAGTGCTGTGCGCCAGCAAAGTCTATCTGGATAAACACGGCGCGCCCGGCGGCCTGAGCGATCTGAAAAACCATAACTGTCTGACCTATACCTATTTCGGGCAGAGCGTGTGGCGGTTTCATAAAGATAATGACGTGGTCAGCCTGCCGGTCACGGGCAGCGTCAGCACCAACGAGGCGGCCATCCTGCTGAAGGCGACGAAGATTGGGGCGGGAATAGCCATACTGCCGCTTTTCGCCGTGGAGCATGAGCTTATGACGGGCAGGCTGGTTACGCTGCTGCCGGAGTATGAGCTTGACAGGCTGGAGGTCAGCGCAGTCTACCTGTCACACAAAAAAATGCCGCTGGCCCAGCGAGTACTGATTGATTATCTCGTCAGCCATCTTCGGCTTCCCTGAATCGCAGATGCGGGTAACGGACTATCCTCTTTTGGAGCATGACTGCCGGCACGATGAATGCGACCAGTGAAGCTAAAAGAAGGTGACAGACAGCAAGATAAGACATACGTCATGTTGATGATGGCATCGTAGTATCAGGTATGTACGCTTCTGGCGGTGAGTTGAACGGGTCGATGCAAGACTCTCCTTCATCAAGGGGGACGTTGCCATGAAACGAAGCTCGCGGATTAACTCCACGCCAGCCCTTATAATGAGATCTGCTCCGTGATTTTTCACGTTGCCAACAGCACGGGATACAGGGCGCCAGATGAAATGGTCCTCTGACACCGTACCGTAGGTGGCGATTTCTCCCGCCTTTACTCCCCCGAGAGCCTGCCTCATCCATTCACACGTGCTTGCGCAACCTGGACGTCTGACTAGCGGTCGTCAATGTCTGGCAGGTCCTGAACGGCTGCAGTGGCCACCAGCAAAAAGCCCTCGGATTCATCCCGGCGTTCGAACGGTACGCTGCCGATTGCCGCCATAAAAATAGGTTGTTCGTCTTTTCTGTGAATGATCCCGCCCTGTTTCATTCATCCCTGCCGTCAGCAAAGCAAATTGCCCGGCCATATTGCCAAAGGGGTTTCAACATCCGGCTTGCCGCGGTAGTTTCAATGCGGGCGTTAATGAGTGCTGGCTACTTCCCCCCTCCGGCGCGTAACCCCAATGAACCGGATCGAGGTGCAATTGTTCATCGTTCACTCAGGTGCAGTACGCGAGTACCTGGCAACGTTGTAACGTCCAATTGGTTCGGGTTCATAGGTCATGTCACGATCTGCTTCTTCTGCCAGCTAAGCCAGATATTCTTCGTCTGTCTGTGATTGCGCAAACTGGAGAAGGTACATCGCCATCACGTTCTGATGGCTGTTTTGAAAGTAGCGAAAAACCATTATAAGAAAGTGGGTATAGATGAGGATGGTTTAACTTGATATAACACATTCTCTCATCTCACCTGGAGGCTACTATATGGCAATTTCGGCTAGAAACCAGCTGGTTGGTACGGTCAGCGCGACTGAACGCGGTGCCGTTAACGATGAAGTTGAATTAACCCTGAAAGATGGCGCTAAACTGGTTGCCATTGTCACGTCAAGCAGTAAAGCCGCACTGAGCCTCGAGCCGGGGAAAGACGTCATTGCGCTGATTAAGGCGCCCTGGGTCACACTGGCAACCGAAGACTGTGGGCTGAAATTTTCAGCGCGTAATCAGTTTGCTGGTGAGATTAGTAAGGTCACGCCAGGTGCGGTGAATGCCACAGTGCATGTAAAAACGGATGCGGGGTTTGAAATTGTGTCCGTCATCACCAATGAAAGCTGTGAAGAGTTGCAGTTGGCTATTGGTGTTCGTGTGATTGCATTGATCAAAGCCTCTTCCATCATCATTGCCACTCGCGCATAAACTAAAGCCTGAAAGACGTCTGGAATTGACGATTTTTTATCGCGGTGATTCGTTTAATATCAGAGAAAGATCTGCCTCGCCGTGGCGGGGCTTTTTTTATATCAATCACACTCCGCCTTCACAAACGCGCTTAATCCGACAGATCCCTTATCCGGCTCCGGTTGCAACGCTTTCAGAGCCGTAAGAGAGTCAGGTTGTGAGCGGCTTTTGTAGCGGACGACAAATGACAGCCAGAGCAACGGCGCTACACAAGGGAAACAGCGCCAGCAGTAGCCACGGATAGATGGCCCGGACGGAGGGTACAAGTGCCTCATCCAGCAACGGGCCAAACAACAAATTACCCATTAGCACCGCGAAACCTCCGGCGGTGGCTAGCGCGCCATAGTGCGCACCAAGCGTCGACTCGTCGGCAAACAATGGGATCAGATCTTTTGCCGAGGGGACCAGCAGCATCTGCCCCAGCGTTAACAGCGTCACAAGACATACTGAAGGGATTAACCGCAACCAACCTTCCGCCGGTTGCGTCGCCGCGAACATAGCCACGCTCACAAAAGCGGCGGAGAGCAGCAAAAAACCAACCGGTAAAATTTTAACCGCCCCCACTCGTCGAGCGAAGCGCGCAAGCGGAAGCTGGAAGGTAATAATCAGGAGAGAGGCCAGCATAAAAAGTGGGCCGAGATCTTTCTCGCTGCCTCCTGAGCGCTGAATCTCCACCGGTAGCGCCAGATAAAGCTGGTTGTAGCTCAAAAGCCACGAGCTGTAGGCAATGATAAAGGCGACGAAACGCGGCTGGCGGAATGTCGTCCACCAGGGAAGTATTTTTAACGCCCGTTTGCTGTCATGAGGGGCAGGGAGGCAGAAGTACAGCACAACTAAGGCGACGACAAAGACGCCAGCGCCTGCGAGCGCAACCTGGCGAAAGCCGAGCCCCGTCAACAGTGCACCTGCAACCGGGCCTAGCACGGCGCCGAGTTCACCGCACACGGCAAAAAGCGCAAACCACTCCGCGCGGCTACGCTTGCCGTTTGTTTCGCTTTGTGTCCCTGCTTTTGCCAGTAGCGCTTCAATAGACGGGGAAAACAGTGCTCCGCCGATGCCGGTAAGACATGCGCCCAGAATGATGGACCACAGGGATTGTCCGCATGCCAGCAACAGATAACCCGCAATACGAATCATGCAGCCGCACAGGATAACGACCTTCGCTCCGTAGCGGTCAGAGAGTGCGCCGCCGATGATAAACATCCCTTGCTGTGAGAAGGTGCGCAGTCCGAGAACCAGCCCGATAACTCCGCCGGAGAGCAGCATATCGTCGCGTAAAAAGAGGGCGAGGAAAGGGACGACCGCATAAAAGCCAATGTTGAAAATAAACTGGCTGCCCAGTAAAACGGGCGGCCGAAGCGTTGTGACAGGGCGCAGAGACAAAAGAGACATGTTACCTGAACCTAAACGATAAAATGGATGTGTTTTTTGCCATGGAAGCGTGAGGTCTCAATTTTCGTTTTCACCCGAAACACCGCCCAGAGAAGTTCTTCGGACAGAATGTCCTGCGGTGTCCCGCTAGCGATGATCTGTCCTGCCTGCATCACGATCAACGCATCACAGAACATCGCAGCATGGTTGAGATCGTGGATGGCCACAATACTGGTGACGGGTAACTCACTAATCAATTGCATTAACTGCATCTGATGGTGGATGTCCAGATGGTTGGTCGGCTCATCCAGCAGGATCTCGGTGGGAGTCTGCGCCAGTGCGCGAGCAATATGTACCCGCTGGCGTTCCCCGCCGGAGAGACTCAGCCAGCCCTGATCGCTTTTTTCCAGCATGTCCACTTTTTGCAGGGCGGCGGTGACGGTCTCGTCATCATGCGTACTCCAGTTCGAAAAAGGAGAGTGATGTGGAATACGCCCAAGTTTTACCACATCGCGAACGCGCATATTGGCATCGGTCATGCCATGTTGCTCAACGAAGGCCACCCGGCGGGCAAACTGCTTTTTGCCCACGCGGGAAATGTCTTGCCCGTCGAGCTTCACGCAACCACTATCCGGGCGACGCAGTCCCGCAAGGATACGCAGAAGTGAGGATTTGCCGCAGCCATTAGGGCCGAGAAGCCCCACGGTCTCGCCGCGAGAAACGTCCAGCGAGACACCATTGACGATGACTTTTTTGCCTACCTTCCAGGTAATATTGTCAGCGGAGATACTCATTACTTATTCCTTGAGCGGTAGATAATCACGGCAAAGAAAGGCACACCGACCAGCGCAGTCACCACGCCGACAGGAAGGCTTTGCGGCGCGATCAGCAAGCGCGAAGCAATATCGGCCAGTACCATCAGGATCGCGCCTGCCAGGGCGCTGGCAATTAGCAGCGTACGGTGCAGGGGACCAAAGAAGAAACGCATCATATGGGGAACCACCAGCCCAACAAAGCCGATAGAGCCCGCCATACTGACGATGGTCGCGGTGATGAGGGCGGTAACAGTGAAGAGAACCAGCCGCACCCAGGGCACGGCAATGCCCAGTGACGCGGCGGCATCATCACCGAAAGTAAAGGCATCCAGCGCCCGGGAATAGTAGAGGCAAACGGCCAGTCCAGCCAGCACTACCACCAGCACCAGCTGGAATTCAGGCCACCGCACGCCACTAAAGCTGCCCAGCAGCCAGAACATCACATCACGCGCCTGCTGCGCGCTGGCAGAGGTGCTGATGGTATAAGCGGTAATCGCATTGAAGAGCTGGGAGGCGGCAACCCCTGCCAGAATGGTGCGTTCATTACCGCCGCGCGCGCCGTTGGTCAGGAAGGCGACAAAGGCAAAGGCTGAAAACGCCCCGGCAAATGCGCCAGCAGAAAGAGAGATCGCCCCGGTACCGATTCCCAGTACGACCACAGAAACCGCCCCCGTTGACGCACCTGCGGAGACGCCAAGCACGTAAGGCTCAGCCAGCGCATTCTTTAGCAGGCTTTGCAAAACGGCGCCGCAAATAGCCAACCCGGCGCCACAGCATGCAGCCACCAGCGCGCGGCTCAGACGAAAGTCCCAAATCACGCTTTCATAGATGCGGCTGAGCGGAACGTTACTCCACCCCATTTTATTGCTGATGGCATAAAAGACGTTTTGCAGAGGGATCGAAAGCTCACCCACGCTGACACTAAGGGCTAT
>NZ_JBCNNS010000003.1:0-9593 GCF_039594335.1 Raoultella sp. | reverse complement strand
TAACTTTGAATCCATTATATGTAAAGGAAAAATAATATGAACCATACTCCCCCTTTATCTCTACCAACGATTAACTTCAAGGAAATAACCTTTAAATGTGGCAAAACCATACATCTTGGCGAGAATGATAAAATAATCATTGTCGGCCCCAATAACAGTGGAAAATCACAGACCCTACGAGATATATTTTCAATTTCCGCACAAACAAGCGGGTTTGAAAAGTTAGTTGTTGAGGATGTTTTAATTAATAAAAACATCCCCCAAGCACAACTTGATAAATTCTTAAAAGAACACGCGGAATACATCCCCCCAAACTATCATTATGGCTCATGGCGATTATATGAAGGTTATATCAACCAATGGAGCGGGAAATATTTAAACGGCCACCTTGCCGATGGCTTTATAAAGAATATTAGTGCAAAAGAAAGACTTGAGATTTGCGAGCAACAAAAAAGCGTATCCCCTAATGAACCGAAGACCAAACCTCAGCACATCTTGTATGATGACGACCAGTTGATGCAAAAAATAAGCAAACTATTTTATAAAGCATTCAATCAAGAACTTATGTTTGATTTTAAAGGTGGTAGCAAACTCCCTATCCATATTGGAGAAATACCTAAAGGTGATGAATTTATTGATAGGCAAACGAATCTTTATAGAGATGCTGTCCGAAAGAACCCACTACTTGATATGCAAGGGGATGGTGTCAAAAGTTATGCAGGCATCCTTTTCGAAACGCTAACAAGTAAACACGATATGATTCTACTGGATGAACCAGAGGCTTTCTTGCACCCACCACAGATGAGAAAACTTGGTGAAACCTTAGCTTCAGAAGTTAAAGGGCAAATGATTGTCGCCACTCATAGCAGCGATATCATGCGTGGGTTCTTAGAGGGTACTAAAGGAAATGTCAGAATTATCAGAATTCAAAAAAATGAAAACGGAAATTTGATTCACGAAGCAAATTCAGAGGCTATAAAGGAATTATGGAGTAAACCTAACCTTCGTTTCTCGAATGCTCTTGATGGTATTTTCCACGAACAAATTATAATTTGTGAAGATGATAGTGATTGTAGACTTTATAATTACACCGCAGAATGGCTGAAAAACAATAATAACAATCAACTACTGGATACATCATACGTCCCTGCTGGCGGTAAAGCAGCAATACATGGGATTGCATCTGTTTTAAGAAAAGTGGGCGTTCCTACAAAAGCTATCTTTGATATTGATTTTCTTTCTGATAAAAAATTGATAGAGGATACTGTAAAATCTTTTGGTTCTGACCCTACCAATATTCTAAAAGAGTGGGGTAAAGTAGATTCATTTGTTCGGAAAGGAATTAAGCCCAAAACCATTGAAGAAATTAAAAAAGAAATCGTTGAAATCATTAACGAATCAAAACCTGATGAATTAAAGAAAAGTGATATTCAGGATGCCATGAAACAAGGGCAAGCATGGAGTGCGCTAAAACAAGCAGGTGCGGCGATATTACCAAGTGGTGATGCCACTGTTGCATATGAAAATCTAATTTGCATGCTAGAAGAAACAGGTATCTATATTGTTCCTGTTGGTGAAATTGAGCGTTTTAATAAAAAAATTGGGGGGCATGGTCCAAAATTTGTATCAAAAGTCCTTTCAGAACACTCACTTGATGAAAAGGAATTTGATGACTTAAAAATATTTGTTGAAAAAGTCCATAAAGGTCCACATTCAGTCTTAGATACTACTCCAATTGATGGCGATAAAGTGGCGGTAGAAATGGCGAAAGATGGGTGATTTTTGGCAAACAGTGGCAATCTATGTCAATGATAAATAACGCAAACCATTGATTTTCGGTTGTTCTGGTAGGGACTCATAATCGCTTGGTCGCTGGTTCAAGTCCAGCAGGGGCCACCAGACACCGCAAGGGCTGGCGAGAAATCGCCGGCCCTTTTGCTTTACTTGGGGGTCCCGTGGGGGTGCCATCAGGGGGTAAGGCCGGGTATAAATCGCTTGGTCAATTTATACGGAAAGGTTGTTAAGGTTGTTTTTCGCTTCGCAGGATTACTGCTCGTACAGCAGGTATGAAAAAGGCCGCAAGCGCAGCCCATGAAGAATATTATCGATATCAAAGCCCAAGGCTTTTCTTGACCAACTCACCCACTATCGGCCACATAACCGGCTGCACCGATTCCCATACAGACCCGCACGCTCTGGCAAGTAATGATTTGGCTTCTTTTCCATCACCATCATTCGCAGCAGTAATTGCCGCCTGGATCCCTGTTTTTTGCTCTGCCGTTATTGGTTTGCCTTGTTCTTCCAGAATAGTGATGAGCCTTGCCACAATGTCCGAATCAGCGCCGCCAGTAATCGCCATTGATTGTTGTACCGCTTCACCGGCTGCCAATTGTGTATTATTAAAATTACCACCATGTATGTTTACGGTGTTAATCACTCGCTGTACTCGTTGCTGAGGACGATTCGGTGCTTTCCTTGCAGCCTTATAACCTTCCTCAGTCAAAAATGCATACTCACGCTCGCTGTAAAGACCAATAAAAACAAAAGCCGAGTTCTGGTCATTATCATGGGCCTTCAAAGGTCCTGTAGAAATCAGTTTTTTGTTTTCTAACTCTTTGAAAGCGACCTCAAAATCGACTTCGTTTATATCCTCAACATTGCAAACAGCAGTTGCAAGAGCATCAATTTTCGGCCCGACATAGCTACTATGTAAGTCGCTAGCAGATAGCTTCCTTTCAGAAAAATCAGCCAAAAGTGTCCCTAAAATTTGCTTTGCCGCCTCGTCAAGTTCTCCAGCCATCTTCATTCCCCTTTCCGATTAAAGACCATTAAACAGAAATGGCCTAACTCTTGTTAAAACAGTTGACTAACATTCTGTTTCAGAGCGCTAATTGATGCAATACATAATAAAAAATGAAATATCCTAACAGAACGAGTAAGCTAAAAACGTAAAATCGGCGCTGTCATCGTAAGGCGACAATTTGATACGCATACTGAATTATCACAAGAGGTGATTGATTGGCAGGGTGCTATCGTTGCATAAAATTTACTAATGATAATAGAGGGTTATAATCATGTTGAATGTTTCCGATCTAAAAATTATAGCTAGTAATGGCGGCGGAATGATTATCGATGCAAAGAAAATATTGGTATCAGACCTGAAAATTATAGTTTCAAATGCAAGTAACAAAGGTGGGAAAATCATCATAAAGAACCCTATGGTTTTATCCGCCTTAGACATGAAAATAATAGCAAGTAATTCAGATGGTTGTGTTATTTTTGACTTTTTTAACAATTAACAATTGATACTCAAAGGGTTAATTATTCGCCCCATTATGCTTTAGAGCTTCATACTCATTATTAGGCTTCAGTCTTATCATTATAGATTGAGGCCTCCCACCTACGGTTTCAACTTCAACGTAAGTATTTGATTTATCCGAGACCGTCACTTTGGTCGTCATGCTTTCAGTGAATTCAACCTTATGTGACAGGTAGACTTTTCAGGATATGGCACGTTAAAAATTTTAGCGGCTCAATGATCAGGAGGCTATCGCCGAGGTGCTGGCTTGCGCCAGTGATATTCTGGGGATGTCATCCGCTGGCGATGTCGGTCTTTGGCGGCCAGAGCGGTCGCTACCTGCGTCCGAATATCTAATAAATCTTTTCCATTCAGGCTCAGTCCCTGTTTTTTGGCGAGGTTGATGAGCGTTACCTCTATATCATTATGATTTAACATGAGATTAATCTCTCAGAGGGAATTTTTTTGTTATGGGTTTACGAAATATTTAACCCGGGATTTTGCATACTTTAATAAAGCCTATAATATGAGCAATGCCACTACCCACATCGCTTGAGATCTGTAACATGAAAATAAAAAGTATTATGGCTGTATCTCTCGTCCTCACTTCATACAACGCACTCGCTTTCGTATCACAACCTGTCGCTACAAAAGCAGCGAGTTCAATGCAGGCTGAAACCCTCGCCGACAACATCACCAACAATTTTTACAGTCGACAACAGACCGGAACATCTCAGGCAGTCAATATCGGAACCTGTACCGCCAGCCCGGTAAGTGGCTGTAACTGTCCTTTCTGTACGATGCTTCGCAGTCATAAAGCTTAAAAAACCAGCCCCAAAGGGCTGGAATAACAGGAGCCCGCTGGCACACTTTGCTTTAGTCGGTATCGTCGGCCAGGGCATACAGCAACGAAGGTATAACCCTCCGCATGGCTGTTTCTTCGGTTTCATCACTCATGAGAGTCAGAGTGTAATCCCGGCACTCGTAGATCAAATCATATGCAGACAGACCAAACGCACCGCCCGCGATGATCTGCCCGATTTCATCATCTGGCGTTTCAACAATCGACAGCCGGTAGCCGCCGAACGTTACAGGCGGGTTATAGGGGCCTTCGCTTACAAACAGCTCTACGGCCTTAGCGGCCAGTTGAGCGCGTTCGTCCGGATCCATCCCGGCCACCTTTTCGGCACCCGATGCCATAATGCGCTTAATCTCTGCAACGCTCATCTCTACCAGAGTGTTACTCACAACAGTACGACCACCGGATGCCACTACTTTGCTTTTCGCATTCTGAGCACGCGGATCATGGCTGTCACGGTAACGGGCCAGATAAGCGTCGCAAGCCTCCTGGTCAATCTTCCCGTCAATCCGAGCCGGGAATCCCTGCTTACTTTCCCAGTTGTAAAATGACCGGCGACTCATGCCGCTGTGCTCGGCGTACTGGCTTACTGACATTAACATAACAACCTACCTCGCTGACGAAGAGTGAACCCTGCACACCGACTGTGCACAAAGTGTGAAGGGTTCACACTTTTTAGACTGAATGTGTAAATCAAACTGTGAATCAAAAATTACCGAAACTGCCCGCTATCCCTTTCCACCACTCACAATTAACAAACCAATAACAAAAAGTGACAAGTGTGAAAGTGTGAATCAAATTCAAAACCTGTAGCTACAAAAACACTGCGGCGCGCAATGCCCGTGCCTTACAAAAGTCTCAGGAAGGACCCATTTTTGTAACGCGACGGTGGAAGGCCGCATCAATAGTTCATGGGCGTAATTATTTTCCCATTGTTTTCAACGTTGTAAGTTTTCCGCTCGCCTTTATCGTTAATCATCGTTATTTCCAGTCTCAATGGTTGTTCTGCAAGGGCGTCCGTAAGGGAGCGGGTTATATTTTCGGTTATTACGTTAACATTACTGTCTCCGTCCGCAGGAGACAGTATGGAAGAGGATCGTCCTCCACCTCCGGCACCAGAAATGATATCCCGGCGCTGCTGCGTCAGCCTTTCCGGGCTCCGCAAACCAGACCACCTGTCATCCATAATGGCTGACCGTATCGCGTTTTTCAGTTGCTCTTCTGTATAGGGCTGCGACCCCTGCTCATGCTGGATCATTGCCGCCATCAGCGTTTTCAGCACCTCAGGGCTGTGCAAATCGAGACGCTGCCGGGCGCTATAACCCGTTCTGGCGGATACATCGTCAATATATTGCTGTGTTTTATTCTCAGTACGCGGGGCATACGTATGAAGAATGCCGCCCGGAGTATTATTCCCCCGGTCACCATAAAGCATCAGTTGGCGAGCCATAGCCGACAGACCATCATCATCGCTGGCAAATGTGGAAAATTTGCCCCTCTTCCCGGTTGAGTTAGGTGCAGCTTTCAGGTTTCCGGGGTTATGATTTCGAAATCCCGGTGTGTTTTTACTGGCCGGGCTATAGGGGATCTGACCGCGTACAGGAGCGGGTCGGGTAATAGCGTTGACATCCCTCAGTAGTTGCCGGGATCGATCCTGGTTATAAAAATACTGGTGATATTTCTTCCTTGCTTCATCGGTCATAACGCCAGCAGTTAGCTGGTTTTTTTCATTCCCATTAAGTCTTTTCTGGAATTCAGGATCTGCCAGCGCTCTGCGCATCAGCTCTGAGTCGTCGCCTTTGTTTTGTCCGGCAAACCGCCCCATGGAAATGTTGTCGAAATTATTCGCCAGCATATCCGTAAAGCCATTCACCATATCGGTAAGGCCATTGGTATCAATAGAGGCATAAACCTTACGTTCAAGCTTTGATTTGAATCCGTCCCAGGAAGCGCTCGCTTCCTTCACAGCAACATCGAAGCTTGTCAGTTGCTGGTTAAGGGCGGGATCCACCGTCAATCCTACCTTATCCGCTTTTGCCAGAAGCCCGGCATACTTCGAGCCTTCGCGCAACAGTGTCAACATTTCAGGGGTTAACCCCATGGCATTAGCGAACGACTTCTGCTGGTCAGGACGAAGTTTAGGGAAAATCCTTGCGATGGATTCAAGCGTCTTTAGCGTATTTACCGAACCATCTTTGTTTTTCTCAATTTGTGCGCCTATCTGCGCCATAGCAGACATGACAACAGCATTTCCCGCACTGTTCGCTTCGTTGAGTGATTTAAAGATTCCCTCAATGGAAGAAGCAGCGCTTTCGCTATCGGCCCCCACAAGCTGAAGGGCACCTGAAAGGCGGGAAAAATCCTGAACGCTCATCGCGGTATTTTTCGCATGGGTGTCCAGGTCATAAGCGCCCCGAGCTGCCTCTTTGTAACTCTCGGCAAGTTTACCCGTTGCGTAAGCCACGCCACCGACGGCCCCAACAACTCCACCTGCCAGCCCCATTCCGGCAATTTTAGACGACATCTCCCCCACTATTTTTAATGGGGGGATCATGTCTCCGATAAACTGAACGTTATCGCGAGCCGTGCTGGCCATGATGTCCAGTCTGGAGTTATACCCATTCAGCCCATCAAGCGTCTCCTGTCCACCCAACTGTAACCCTTTCCGGGTCTTCTCCAGTTGAGGTTCAAGATTGCGAACAGCCTCGTCGATATGTGCTATTGCTTCGCTGACATGATCACCGGCAACCAGTTCAAAATCGAATGAATTACTCATGCTTCCTCCACCAGCGAATTAACGCTATTGGTGATGTCATCAAACGTAATGGGCTCTACAAACTTCTCCAGCGCCGACAGGGCAGCATTAAAACCTGCACGATAGCCGTTTGTGTCACCGTTAATCATGCTGTGCTGGAATGCCGCCATGTTCTGGTCTTCGGCATCAAGGAGCTCCCAGCCAGGATAAACCTTCTCCATAACTCGCCGGGTAAACTGACTAAGCTGGCGAGCGCGGCCCTGTAATCTGGCGATGGCCCGATGGTGCGGGCTCCCTTCGGCGATGAGATGAAATGCCTGTATCGGGTTTTGTTTTGCCTCTTTGCTCACCGCGATCAGATGTGCATCAGAATGGCGACATTCAGGGGGTTGCTCGTCTTCAACAGACTGCTGAAGCCGGTGCATGCGCTGCATATGGCGCCCGGGAAAGCCATATGCCTGCGCATCGGGCTGCGGCGGATTGAGGTGCTGAAAGTTCATAACGCTCATCACCGCACCTCTCATAGAGGAACCTGTGATTTAAGGAGTTCGGCTTCACGTGCCGGCCCTTCAATCTTGCCATTAACGCGACGAGTATCTCCCGGCAAGCTCACACCAGATGCCCGGATACGGTCATTACGGCGTGCAGCCGCCTGGGCGACTTCTTCCTGATACTCTTCATCAGCCTTGCGGCGAGCTCTCACATTTTCAGGCGACATCGGGTCGTAATCGTTTTGCATCTTCGATGCCATGCTGGCTAATGCCTTGACCTCATCCTCTGTCAGAGGTTCTTCCATTTTTTTCAATGCTTTGAGAGCGCTATTATGGGCAGCGTTGTAACCATTTGCGTCGCGATTCTGCGTCGAAAACATCAGCGCCGTGCGGGCTTTTTCTTCATCGTCCTGAAATTCCCAGGTTGGATCGTTCTCTTCCATAAATTTCATGGTAAAGACAGAAAGGGCCGCCGGTGACGATGCCAGTTTCAGCTTAATTTTCTTCGAAGAAAGCTCGGTCTCCTTCAGCAAACGAACCGCCAGAACCGGGTTATCTTTAGCTTCAGTCGATACCGCGACATTGTGGCCGCGACTGTGTTGGTTAGGGCGGTATACCTGGATATCGTCACTATCCTGTTTCAGTGGCTCATTACCGCTATCGGACTCGCTTTTCGTTTTGGTTTTGCCTGACAGATGCGAGAAATCGAACATGGATGGGTTTTCCTCAGAGAGTTGGGGCTGTTTTTTCTTACCTTTCGTACCGAACGCTGTTAGCGCCCATGTGGGTAATTTCATTAACGGCATTGGTTTTTCCTTTCCTGGCTGTGATGTTACTTCTCGCCCGCCTCATGCCGGTGGATGCCCTGGCGCAAAAGGTGACGCGCCAGCTCCTGAATGCTTGGGGCTGCGCCTACGGTAGAACGTCGGCATTCATCATCCCGGAGGCGCTGTAACCCTTCGAGAATCGGCTGATCAACAAGAATCGGCTTTTTATTCGTGACTGCCATTTCCTGACCTCCTGATACTGGTTAAACGTACAGACTTCTTCTGTATGGGGTTAACTTATGATCAATAAATTGAATCGTCAAGATAAAATATATTAATCACAAAATCTACGGGTTCTGTGAGGGGAACTGAATGCGTTGATGAATGAAGGGAGCCTGGTATCGGTTAAAGATCCTTCCGCGGGAGAAGGTGAAGAAGGGAGGTATGGAGATGGTGGAGCTCAAATTCTTCTTCTCGGTCGATTAGCTCATAGCATGGCTGAGCCTTGTTCTGCTTATTCATATATGAGGACTCCTTGAAATCAAGGGGTCCTAAATGCTCGCTTTCGATGAGGGAGAGGATGTTTTGCATGAGGTTGAAACACTTGAGGGAATACATGAAAAACCCGGCTCATGGCCGGGTTATTTTCTGATGCGTATATGGCTTTCTAAGCTGAGCATGGCATCGTTGAACTCTTTAATTTTTATCTCCCTCGCATCCTTTGAAAGGGCTTTCGCACCCCTTTTTGTTGGTGCTGTAGCCAGTTCATATCGACGAGGAAAAACTGTTGTATCCTCGTTTTTTTTCATCAAAACACCTTACTTTGTTAGAATCATTCGGAGATCTCGTTCGGTAACAGATTTAATACAATACTCTGAAATCTTTTGTATTTTCCCTGCCGCATTAACCCTCTTACCAGAACAGTCACCAGTATCACGGTCATATTCTACCTTTATAGTAGCATCATCCTTATAAGCTATCCATGTAGTTGTATTTTCATTTACATTCATTCGCCAGTTTAAAGATGGCGGGTCAATTTTTGACAGGTCGTTTAAAATATGCTGTACCGATTGGTATCTAGAAGACTTGTCTTTATCCAAACACTTATTAACTACTTTCATCAAGGACTTAGGAACATGGTACGGATATTTTTTAAAAGGAAACGATCCATCTTTTATTTTTCCATGTGGATTGCCAGATTTGCATATTTCATTAATTTCAAACTGAAACTGCTCATGACCAACCAACATCCTATACATAGTCATACCTGATTGATAAACATCAAATGTAAAATCCAACTCCTCATCAGTGAACGATTCCGGAGCTTGATGTTTAACATAAAGAAACTCTGGTGTTGCAAATCCATCTTCATTTATTTTCTCAGAAAGGCCAAAATCAGAAAGCATAGCCTCATCCCGGTCGG